>JALVKZ010000120.1 GCA_027033675.1 Pyrodictiaceae archaeon
GGACAGGGACAAAAACTCATTAACGAGCCCGGTTCCGGTCCCTGGGGGCCAGGAACTACGTGTTTACTTCTTCTTAGGCGGCTCTAGGGGCTCTAACCCCAGTCTCCTCCTAACCCTGTTTACAACGCGGTAGAGGGCTTCATAGTCTATTTGGTCATCGCTTATCATGCCTAGGCTGTATTTCTGCTTACAGCTCTCGCACATAAGTAGCTGCGGCATATTCTCGGGGTGAAAGCCCTTTAGTATTAGTCTCTCAATGGTCTTCTCTATCATCGCGGTTGCTCCCAATGGTTCGCCGCATACTATGCAGCGGAGGCTCTCCTTGAGGACTAGGGGGGTCCACGTGTTTATGAGATTGGCGTTAACTGCTCTAGGGACGCTTAGCGCGTTCTCGGGGCATACTTCCTCGCAGTAGCCGCAGGCTATGCAGCGGTCGTGGAGGAAGAGCAATGCGGAGACATCTGTTGCCTCTTTCACCTTGAGCGCGTTGGTTGGGCACTCGTAGGCACAGGCCCCGCACAGCGTACACTTTTCGGTGTCTACTCGTAGCACTGAGCTAAACCCCGTGGAGAGGTCCGCGGCTATGCCTAGCTTCTTTAGCACCGCCAAGGCTAGTGGACGAAGCCCACGGGCTAGATACTGACCGGGGTTCTCCACGCTGAGAACCTGTGGCTCCCCATTGACGAGTTCAATGGCCTCCTCTGGGCTGTGGATTAGTCGTAGCCCAGTGATCTTGACGTAGTCGGACTCAACCATGTCTCGGTAGGGGTTTCGGGATTCCCTACACCTCTTTATCTCGGGCTCCCAGCCAGCCTCGACAACTACTGGTTGTAGGCCTAGGGCGTGGAGGGCTAGTAGCTCCTCTAGACCTGCCACATAGGGACACGAGACCGGGACTATTACCACTGGGTTAGGAGGGTCGCTTAGTTTTTCGAGTAGCTCTGCTATGCTGCTACGCGGCGCTATTAGGGCGTAGCCCGGTTTCTCTAGTGGCGCCATGCTGCGCAATGCGTCGTGTAGCCCGGACCTCGTGTAGCCCGGGAGGTAGAGTAGCTCGATGCCGCAGAGTGCTGCTGAGACAGGGCATCCTCCCTCGAGCTCGCATGCCTTGAGGCAGTTTTCGCAGTACTTCTCGATGGCGATGTTCCTGCACAGCACTGTGTCCTCTACTGGCTTCTCCGTATACTCCATCGCAGCCTCAACTATGGTTCCGCGGAGAAGCGCTCTACGAGTAACCCTCTTCTCCGGGCTCCCGAGCTCGCTGAAAGCCTTCTCCGCTGGCCTCCTGGCCGTATAAGCGATGCGGGAGAGAAGTAACCTGCCCCAACTAAGCCCAGCGAGCCTAGCCTCTACGGGGTCAAGTGCCTCGAGGAGATAGAAGTTCTCACTATTCATCCTCATCTCGTGAGCAAGCTCTGCGTAGACCTTCCAAGCACCCTTACCCACTATTATTACCTTGTCCTTTTCCTCAACAGCGATGCGACGAGCCTCTTTCTTGGCCTCCTCAGGGCCCTTTACACGCACGGCACTAGGAACTTCAACTGAGCCGAAAGCAACAGCCCTAGCCACTAGGAATACCCCTCCTAGGAGGATTACGGAGACTCTCTGAAAAACAATAGGGTTCACAATAACCAGTTATTTGCATCATTGTTCTCATACAAAGGATAGGAAAGAGATGCGCTGCTCGGGCACGGATTGTGTGCGAAAAATAACTCGGGGGAAAGGACTTACTCTAGTGATGGTATTGCTTCTGGGCGGTACTTGGCTATCAGTGCTAGTGCTATCCCTGCGACTAGAACTATTACTCCTAGGTATAGCCCTGCCTCCATTACTTGGTCTAGGTTGTCGTGGTATGGTTTCACGGTCCTCCATGCCGTATCGGTTAGAGTTGGTGACGGCGTTGTATAGACCTCTTTGGGTAGTTTTATCGTTGTCGTTGTCCTAGTTGTCGTAGTTGGAGCCGTTGTCTTAGTTGCCGTAGTTGTTGTCTTTGTAGCCGTTTTTGTGGCTGTTATTGTCTTTGCTCCTCCTCTGGCTTCCTCAAATACCTGCTTGAAGTAATCGTAGAGCGCCTTGAAGTCCTGGTCGCTTATACCTGCAGCAAAGTTCTTCATTTGCTGCATCATTTGGTCATAGCTCTTTGCTCCACCGGAGAACTTGTACTCGTGCGCGACTGCCTCGTCAAGGGTCTTGTACTTCTTTGCCCACTCTTTCATCTTTGCAACGACGCCATCGAACGTTGGCGCCATTTGCCCGTTGTGACAGCTTGAGCAGTGGGCTTGGAATACTTGTTTCAGCTTAGCCTCGTTCGCGGCCTGGCTGCTAGCTATCCCTATGCCGAGCACTATTACCGCTATCACGGCGAGTCCGAGTAATCCTCTCATATTCATCCATCATCACCCCGTGCCAGGCATGTGTTTGAGAGAGGGCTTTAGTGCTTGGCTCCTGGCTTAAAATAATGGGTCATAACTGCCTTGATTGCTGGCTTTGCTAGCCATAGGTAGATTAGGAGACCGAGTGCGTGTACGCCTATTGTTATGCCGTACTCTATTGGTGTTGGATGGTATGGCCTTATCTCGCCCAGAGTGCTAGGTATGAAGGCTGGTAGTAGCACTGTTAGTGTCTTCTCGGCTACTACTGCTACAAATACTAGCGAGGCTATGAATACTATCATTCCTTTACTCCTATGGGTTACTGGTATTAGACTTAGTATCACCGCGGCTGCGCCCAGCCCTATCCATAGCCACTGCAGTACCGCTAGATATGGCACGTGGAGCCCGTAGAAGACTTCTTTGAGCTGCGCCCATTTTAGCGGCTCAGTTGTGTACCAGAAGGCTTCGTGGGCCTCGCTGAACGTGAAGTAGAGGCCTACTACTGTGGCACCAGCTATTAGGTAGAGAGTCTTCTTGTACACCTCCATGCTTACGTGGAAGCCCTCTATATACTTCTCAGCTAGATACAGCGCTATGAGTAAAGCTGCCGGACCAGCAGCGAATGCTGTAGCAACGTAGCGGGGCGCCAGTAGTGGAGAGTTCCATGCTGGGCGCGCTGTCAGAGCCTGTGATATGAACGCTGTTACTGTGTGTATGCCTATGGCAAATGGCGCTGCTATTGCCATGAAGGGTACTAGGAACCGTCTCGGTATCGGCTTATCCTGTCTATAGTAGTGAACCGTGACGTACACCGCTATTAGGTTCAGTAACAGATACGTAGATATCACTATGAAGTCCCAGTCCAGCATCGACCTTATGTTTGGCAGGAACGGCATCTCAAATGTTGCCCTTATTGGTCTGCCCAGGTCAACAACGATTAGTAGTAGCACTATTATTAGCGCTGCTACTGCTTGTACCTCACCCATAACGGCTATTTTCATGAACTCCTTGTTCTGGAACACATAGGCGGCTATCGAGAATGCTATTCCTGCAGCGGCGACACCGACCCAGAATATGAAGAACGATATGTAGAGTCCCCAAATCACCGAGTCATTCATGCCAGTTAGCGCTAATCCACCATAGTCCTTACCGAGGAATACCGGTGCATGCTGTATTGCTATCCAGAGGTAAAGGCCATAGATAGCTAGTAGTGTTAGCCCTGTCATTGCTAGGTAGTAGCGCCTGCTACCCCTGAAGCCCTCCTTTATGATAATGACTAGTGTGTCCCACCACTCCTTCCAGCTCACTTGGAACCACCCCCAGCCTGCTCCTTCGCCTCGCTGATTTCCTCTTTGGGCGGGGTACGTGCTGGGCCGAAGAAGTAGAAGAAACGTGGCTTGGTACCAGCCTCGGGCTTGAGCACGAATAGGCCGTACTCCTCTGCTATCCTCCTTATCGGGCTCTCTGGGTCATTGAGGTCACCGAAGACCCTAGCACCGACGGGGCATACCTCTACGCAGGCTGGTACGCCACCGTCGCGTGTGCGCTGTATACACCAAGTACACTTCTCCATGACGTGCACCTGCCTAGGTACGTTGCCAAGTATGTGCATGTTGGGGTTGAGTTCTTGTACTGGTATGTAGGGCTTCTTCCAGTTGAAGCGCCTAGCTCCATAGGGGCACGCTACCGCACAGTATCTGCAACCAATGCAGCGATCATAGTCCACAACCACTATCCCATCGGGCTCCTTGAAAGTCGCCCGGACCGGGCACACCATTACGCATGGTGGGTTCTCGCAGTGCATACAGGCTATAGGTATATAGACCTTGTCCTTCTTCGGACCCTCCGTGTAGTACCACTCTGAGCCAAGTAGGTCCTGGAACTCGTCGCGCCTAGCCTCTACTACCCTTATCCACTCTATGTGCAGGTTCCGGGCCTGGTTATTCTCCATGACGCAGGCGTAGACGCAGCGGCGACAACCGATACACTTGTTAAGGTCAAGCGCCATGGCGTATCTGGCGCCTTTCTTTGGCGGCGTCGCCTTCACTGTTATTAGCTCACATTTTTGCTTCGCAAGTTTACAGTCCTCGGAGGCCTCTCCATACTCTTCACATATCCTCTTAGCCTCCTTCTGGCACCACTTCTTCAGCTCTGCTTCCTTCTTCTTAGCCCTCTTCTCGAGAGCCGATTGGCTCGTCGATGGACCGCCCAGTGGGTAGCCGAGGATGCTTTCAAGCTTAGCCGGCTTCAATACCTTCATCAGTTTATCCTTCTCAACAAGAGGTATACTGGTTATAGCCGCGCCAGCAGCCATTAGTTTAAGTACTTCGCGTCTCTTCTCATCAACCTCTTTTCCTCCATTATTCCTCCTATTGACTGAGAGCTCTGCCATAGCTACTCACCTCCTATCGCTGGTTG
>JALVKZ010000121.1 GCA_027033675.1 Pyrodictiaceae archaeon
CCCCCTCCTCACGGTCAACAACCACTAGCGCGTAGCAAGGTCTCGCGCCAATTCCCCGAAGAGCCTCCACAGCCCTAGCCAAGCTGCCACCAGTAGTAGCAACATCATCCACTACCAGGGTACAGCCACGTATATCGCCCTCAACTAGGCGCCCAGTACCATGACCCTTCCTCCCCGGCCTAACATAGCCCAGCGGGAGCCCAAGCAGATACGCGACACCAGTAGCCCATGGAACACCGCCAGTAGCTACACCAACAACGGCCTCAGCATCACCTGCCTCTGTGGCAGCGACACTGGCTAGTAGCGACAAGACGGTGCGGAACACTTTTGGGTAGCTAGGCACGACGCGTAGGTCAACATAGACTGGGCTACGAGCACCACTACTCAGAACAAACTCCCCGAAGCGAAGAGCACCAATACCCCACAAGAGCCTTGCGAGCAAACGAGCACTGCGCCCAACACTCTGCCTGCTCATAGCCCATATGCCTCCGGGGCTCTAGGCTAAGAGCTCGGCGGCATTATAGACTATGGAAGCACAGGCCCAAAATGAAGCGCATCACTAGACATGTTGCCCTAGGCCCTAGCTCCTGCAAGGCGATACCTCCTTAGCAGCTTCTATTACTGTCTCGATGCCTAAGCCTAGGAGGGACTCCGCGTGCCTCCTGCTAGCCTCCTCTATTACTGCGCGGTAAAGGGGTAGCTGCGGCCTATACTCTATGCCGCCTCCTCGTAGAACAGGGTACGCTATGTTATCCTCTACCAGCTTCTCCCCTAGCTCGGCTAGGACAGGGTCTCTTAGAGGCTGCACGGGCTCAGCTAGGGCTCTCCGAGCCAGCTCTATCACTTCGTCGCGGCCTAGTCCAAGGCTCCTAGCTATCCTAGCCAATGCCTGCTCAAGCTCTGCTACAAGGCCCGCTATGTACCTCTGCCTAAGAGCGGGATCACCTAGATAGCTACAGGCCTCCGGCACATAGCCAGGAGCAGTACCGGTCACCGCCACTAGCTCCATCCTATCCAGGCCACGGCAACTAGGGTTCTTTTCAGCGTACTCGTCTAGGAGGGCCATGTAGTGACTACAATCGAGCCCCTCGACAAGCATGTATGCTGCTCCATAGCCGCGTAACCGGCTAATAGCCCTAGTCGTGGCAAAGAACCCCTCACTAACAGTCAGTACTACGCGCATCCCCCTAATCTCTCCCTTAACCAGCATAGCTGACAATGACTCCAGGTCTCTTAGAGCCTCAGAGGTCTCTCGGTAACCAGATAATAGGTGGAACTCGTCGAGCACGAGATAGAGGATTCTTCTACCAAGAGCTCTGGTAGCCGAAGCAACGGCCTCCTGCAGCGCCTCGACCAGCTTAAGCAGAGTCCTGAGACCAGGCTCGGCCTCCATAAAAATGCTTGCAAGCCTCGCAGCGATGCCCCGACCCAGGGCTCTCTCAGCAACACTGCTAACAAGTACGCGCTGCTCCCTAGCATAGACATAGAGGCTCGTTACTCTTCTCTTAT
>JALVKZ010000122.1 GCA_027033675.1 Pyrodictiaceae archaeon
GGGGACTTCAAGTTCGGAAGGACAAGGCTCCTAGACAAAGCAGACTACGAGTTCCCCCGCGTGGAGACCTTAATCATGGAAAGCACTTATGGAGATAGAGATCAACCCAGAAGAGATATGGCCGAGCTCGAACTCATTAGTGTAATTAGTCGCACAATAGCCAGGGGAGGAAAAGTATTGATACCAGCAATGGCTATTGGTAGGTCACAAGAAATACTATTAGTATTAACTGATGCCTTTAATAGAAAATTGCTGCCAGACGTCAAAGTATATATAGATGGAAGTATACCCGAGGTGACAGCAATACATCTCTCATATCCTGAACTCCTATCTTCAAAGATACGCTCTAAAATACTTCAAGGCGCAAATCCATTCTATCACGAAAACATGGAAAAGGTAAAGAATAAGCAAATGAGAGAGGACATAGCTAAATCAAAAGAGCCTGCAGTAATAGTAGCAACATCTGGTATGCTAAATGGCGGGCCATCTGTAGAGTATCTTAGACTCCTAGCATCAGACCCTAAGAACTCGCTAGTCTTCGTGGGCTATCAAGCTAAAGGTACTCTTGGAAGACGCATACTTGACGGGGAAAGAGAGGTAACAATGATAGGTGAGGACGGCAAGCTAGAACTAGTAAAAATCAACATGGAGGTAAAATATATCGAAGGTTTCTCCGGTCACTCAGACCGAAGACAACTGCTCGCGTTTCTTGCCAATATGAAGCCGAAGCCTAAGAACATTGTACTGAATCATGGAGAGCCGCAATCAATACTTAACCTAGCCGAGACTATAAGGAGAAGAGCCGAGAACCTAGGCCTTGGACCCGATGTAAGAGTGCATACTCCCAGCGTGCTAGGATCTTTATACTTGACGGGTATAGCTTAGAGATTCTCTGCGAGTCTCCAATACTTATCTCGTAGATGGTGAAGACTCCGCGTAACTTTGCCCTTATCCATCTTCTCTATCTCGGCACTGTTATAGAGAGCCTCATGTACAGCTAGTGGTAATAATTTACTAGGCTCAACAATAATCACTACATCGCCTTTATTGAAATCACGGCTAATCCGGACTATCCCAGGCCTCATGAGATCAGCGCCACGTGCAATTGGCATTACGGCTCCCTGGTCAACAACTATTGAAGGTAACCAGTCGTAACCACTTTTGAGGAGGAACTTTAGATGGGGTACTATTTTTTCCTCAATCTCTATGAATGCAGGCATGCCATTGACTATAAATAATGTCGCATCATTTTCGACCACGATCTCAACTTTGTCGTTCCTAGTTACAAGTTCTACTCCATAAAGCGATTTAATAGTTTCAATGAGTTTTTTCTTGTCTTTCTTAGAAACTATCCATCTACGCACGTGCGTCACCACTAGAGCCAGATAGTGCCCTAGCTATTGCTGTGAAGAGGGAATGCCCTATAAATCCCTAGGTACTGCCTCCACGTGTGCGGGGACAGCGGTATGGCTGAAACAACGCACAAAATTCTATCAGAAAACATAGGAAATGTTGTACTGGTCAAGCTGCGAGGAGCTAATGAGGTAAGAGGTAAGCTAAAAAGCTATGACCAGCATCTCAATATCGTGCTAGAAGATGCAGAAGAAATTTTCGAGGATGGGCACACTCGTAAACTAGGCACAATAGTAATACGTGGAGACACGGTGCTCCTCATATCGCCTGCGCAAGCATAATAAGTAGATGGGGTGACATAGAATGTCTAAGGGAACGCCATCCTTTGGCAAAATGAGTAAGAACTATACGCATATACGTTGCCCGAGATGCGGGAGACACGCTTACAATGTCGCTAAGGGTTACTGTGCTGCATGTGGTTATGGACGTAGTAGGAGGCTTCGCCAATATTCCTGGATGAACAAAAAGGTGAATAGGAAAAGGCTCCGGTAAGTAAGTCTAACTAGATTTGTATTAACGCATATTAAGTTAGTAAGAACGAGCAGCCTCTGTTGTATAGGGGGAGAGTAGTGGCTAAACAGAAGAAGAAATTTAACATACTTGAGCACGAGCTTGTTCCTCAACATGAGATAGTTCCGCCAGATGAGGCTATCCGTATATTACGGGAACTCAATATTCGGCCAGAACAGTTGCCCTGGTTGCGAGTAACCGACCCGGTTGCCCGCGAAATAGGAGCTAAGCCCGGGGACATAGTTAGGATTTATCGTAAGAGTCCTACGGCTGGAGAAATAGTTGTCTATCGCTACGTAGTTGGGTACTAAACTTGTATGAACAAGCCTGTTTACATGAGGTGATGGCTTGTCTTGGCTGCTTCCTCTGAGGCTTTTCCCTCTGTCGAGGATAGATGGGTAGTTATGAAAGCATTTATAGATGAGTACGGTCTTGTACGTCAGCACATTGATTCCTTTAATAGATTTGTTGAGAAGGAACTCAAGCAGATTGTGAGAGAGTTTGGGCGTGTTGCAACTCCTCGAAGGTACTACGAAATAAGGATAGTTGATGTTGAGCTGGGCGAGCCAATGGTAATCGAGAGTGATGGAGGAGAACATCCAGTAACTCCCATGGAGTGCAGGATACGTGACCTAACATACGCGGCGCCGATCAAGGCTAAAGTAGTCGTAGTGGAGAACGGTGTGGAGCAAGAACCGGAGGAGGTAATTCTCGGCTTTCTCCCAATAATGCTACGCTCAAAGGCAGATCCACTGGCTAGGTGTTTCTATGAGGGCGGTGATAGAGAGGAATGTGAAAGAAGGCTCGTAGAAGCTGGTGAGGATCCTAGGGACCCTGGAGGCTATTTCATAATAAATGGGTCCGAAAGAGTTGTTGTAATGCAAGAAGACCAGGCTCTAAATAGAATTCTAGTTGGCAAAGCACGAGCTGGTACTGGTAGCGCGGTTTACACAGCTAAGGTCATATCGTCTCATGCTGGTGTAAGATATCAGCTAATACTCGACATGCACAAGGATGGTACACTCCACGTATCAATGAGCAGGGCATTGAGCAAGATACCATTCGTAGTTCTTATGAGGGCTCTTGGTCTAGAGAGCGATAGGGATATAGTGCTAGCGGTTTCACCTGATCCACAGCTACAGCAGATGCTTATTCCATCCCTTGAGCAAGCTAGGGCAATAAACACGGTAGAGGATGCACTCGATTACATAGGTAGTAGGTTTAGAGAAGGTATAGGCAAGCCTAGAGAGCAGAGAATACGTGTGGCAGAGAGAGTCCTTGATACTATACTCTTGCCGCATATTGGTACTTCTCCACAAGATAGGCTACGCAAGGCACTCTTCCTTGGACAGATGGCTGCTAAGCTCCTTGAGTACGTGCTTGGACGAAGACCCGAGGACGACAAGGACCACTACGCGAACAAGCGTGTCCTCCTAGCAGGCGACCTTATAGCAATGGTGTTTAGAATAGCTATGAGAACACTTGTATATGACATTAGGCAGCAACTAGAACGTCTACGTGCACGCGGGCGAAGGATAACTGCTAGGATGCTAATAAGATCAGACATAGTTACTAACCGTATACGCGAGGCACTAGCTACAGGTAATTGGCCTGGGCAGAGAACCGGTGTAAGCCAGTTACTCGACAGAACCAATTGGCTCTCAATGCTAAGCCACCTCAGACGCGTAGTATCACAGCTAAGCAGGAGCCAACCACACTTCGAGGCACGCGATGTCCACGGGACACAGTGGGGTCGAATATGTCCATTCGAGACACCTGAAGGCCCTAACTGTGGCCTAGTAAAGAACCTCGCATTAATGGCCTACGTATCCCCCGGCGCGGATGAAGGCGAAATAGAAAAATTGCTCTACAGCATGGGTGTCCGAGATGCTGTGGAGATCTTCAACGAGGTACGGAAGGCTGGCTACTACCCGCCAGAGCTAATGGCATGGAGCAAGGTATTCCTCAACGGTAGGCTAATAGGGTATCACCCTAAGGGTGAGGAGCTAGTATATACCATACGTAAGCTTCGTCGCCGAGGCAAGCTTTCACCATACATAAATGTCGCTCATTACAAGACTGAGTACATCAATGAGGTCCACATTAATACGGATCCTGGTCGTCTCCTACGCCCCGTCTTTGTTGTTGAAGACGGCAAGCTTGTATACAAACCAGAGCATGTTAAGAAACTAAGACATGGGGAATGGCGCTTCAGCGACCTGCTTAGAAACGGTATTGTTGAGATGCTTGATGCCGAGGAGGAAGAAAACACCTATATCGCATTAAACCCGCAGGATATAACGAAGGAGCATACACACATGGAGATATGGCCTGCAGCTATAATGAGTGTTACAGCTGCTACAATACCCTACGCTGAGCACAACCAGTCCCCGCGTAACACATATCAAGCGGCCATGGCTAAGCAGGCACTCGGTCTCTATGCAGCTAATTATCAAATAAGGGTTGATACTAGAGGTCATCTTCTCCATTATCCAGAGAAGCCACTCGTACAGACAAGAATGCTCGACGTAATAGGGTTCAATGAGAGGCCCGCTGGCCAAAACGTTGTAATAGCAGTGATGTCCTTCACCGGCTACAACATAGAGGACGCAATAATAATGAATAAGTCCTCTGTTGAACGGGGCTTAGCTCGCTCAACGTTCTTTAGACTATATGCTACGGAGGAAAGACGATACTCTGGTGGTCTCAGCGACCACATAGAGGTTCCAGAGCCAAGTGTTGAGGGCTCGAAACCCCCTGAGATGTATAGGAAACTTGACGCGGATGGTATTGTGAGTCCAGAGGTAGAGGTAAAGGGTGGTGAAGTACTAATAGGCAAGACA
>JALVKZ010000123.1 GCA_027033675.1 Pyrodictiaceae archaeon
CATAATATGTTAGAGGTTGAGAGGCTTGCAACACGAGTTGGCTTCATCGCTAAGGGACAGCTTATAGACATTGGCAAGCCTAATGCACTAATAGAGCGATACGGAGGCAGGGATCTTGAAGAAGCCTTTGTGAATGCTGTGCAACATGTACTCGGTAAAACAATTACCAAAGGGTGGTAAGAGCTTTGAGAGCATCGGTGATTGCATGGAAAGAGATACTGGAATTCGTGAGAGATAGAAGAAGCATTGCCCTTATGACAGTTTCGGCGTTCCTCTTTCCTCTATTGGGGCTTGTGATAACTGGGCTACAGACCAAGCAAATGGCGCGGGTTGCTATAATCATATGTGATAGCGGAAGCTATGCAAAGAGCTTCTCCAAAAAACTAGCAGCAGCTATACGGAGTACGCCAGGACTGATCCCAGTAGTTATCCAGGGCGAATGTCGTCTTCCGGAAGGCATAGTAGCAGCAATAATTATACCGAAAGGATTCAGCATTAATGCATCCTCGCTCGATAAGCCCGTTTTCATAAAGTTTTATCGCGTTGTGGGTAAGGCTGCAGCTGATCAAGCCGCTAGTGTTCTCAACTCTGTCGCTGCTTCATTAGCACAGAATATCTCCATACAGAGGATAAAAATAATAGCCGAGAGAGCTGGGCTATCGTTAAACCCGAACTATGTACGAAACCCCGTCTATCTCGTAACCGAGAGCATTAGTAGTGGCGGTGCACCAGCACCGCCTAGCCTTGTTAAGCGAGCCGATGTAGCAAGGTTCCTGGCCTTCTCTGTATTCTTTGTACTAAACCCAGCTGCCATAGCTGTGGCTGATGCAATAACACGTGAAAGAGAGAGTGGAACCGGGGAGTTATTAGCTATCTCACCTATTACTGGACTAGACCTTCTTCTGGGAAAAACCGCTGGCGCCTTAGTGGCTGCATTGATTGCCGGAGGGCTTGATGCCACAGCTGTTATAGCGTACGTCTACATAGTTCTTGGCGGTATTGACCCAGGGCTCATACTTGTGCACGTAGCTGGCGTCCTGCTGGCTGTTTTAGTAACTGCTGCATTCACTATGTTTATAACATTAGTTGTCCCAGGACAAAGAGCGGCTACTCTCATAGCTAGCCTAATAACGGGGCTTGCAACAATAGTGTTCCTCTCAGCGCTTTTCGTTGACTATAATACGCTGCCAGTGCTTGTAAAGGGCATTTTCTATTCTATTCCATATACTTATGTCGTCTTAGCAATTAAGGCCTACGCTCTTCAACAAGAATCACTCGCCATTACTTATCTTGCCACATTACTTGCTTTAACAATAATAGCCCTTGTAGGTGCAGCGAGGGCTTATAAGCCAGAGCGCCTCGTTAAGAGAATATAGGCCTACCAATGGATGATGTTAATCCAGTTGAACCCCCTGCGAGCCCGCTGGCTATGAGCGAGGAGGCCAGGCTGACTAGCTATTAGCTATTGCTTTGCTTTACTCTACCTCAGTACTGCTATCACTTGTTTCCATCTAGGTAATAGGGGATTAACTTCTAATAGCTCGTAACCCTTCTCGCGCATATTCCTCACCAACAGTGTTAACGTTTCCCTCATATTCGTTAATGGCGGATGCACTTCAATAATTAAGCCTCCAATGCGATCGGGGCTCAGAAGATTGGTCCTAATACTATGCTCTATAACTTCCCGCTCCTCCCCCTCAATATCAAGCTTAAGAAGATCAATGCGCACAATTTTATGAGAATGCATTAATTTTTCAAGTGTTATACAAGGTAGCATTATCCTATCACTTATGTCCTCTTCCATCTCGTTTAAGTAAAGAGGATTAGTTGAAGATAGAGCCCAGTACCTTGTCAACAATAGCTCGCGTATACCCGGTTTACCGCATAAAAGCCTGGGCTCAACCCTACTAATATGCGCTAAGTTGTTGGCTAAGAGATTCTCATAAAGTACCCTACGTGCTAATGGATTCGGTTCAACAGAGATAATTAGTCCCTGTCGCTTCATCCCTAAGCCTATTAATACTGAGAAGAAGCCAAGGAAAGCACCAGAATCAATTATTGTTGCTCCTGGCTTAACTAGGTCCGAGACGAGGTCAAGTCTATAATCATCTAAACAGAATATGTGCAATAGATTAGCCCAAGCCTCCGGCATCTGGTTACAGGGAATTATTAGAACTGCTCCAAACTGATCTAACTTTATCCTTATATCCATGCCCGGCCTTTCAGAACAATACCTTATATATTCCTTTAAGAGGCTAGCTGTTCTAACCCCTAGGCATTTCTCAGTCATCGATGTAAGCCACACAATGTATTCCTCATCACCTATAGCCATTTAGCGCACACCTAGAATACTCAAGTACGACGTAACTATTTCATATAGCGTTGGGGATGAGGCCTGGGGGCTCCACGAGCCTTAATGGCTATGAAGAGTAGTCCCATCACCGACCCCTTATTTATCTCCTTCCGATAAGCTTTACTAAACAAAGCCTTAGTGTACACGGTGTTCCGAACTCTCTATTAGCTAGTAGGGTTACAGCTTCTGTGAAGGGTGTGATGAGCTGGGTCCTTGCGGTTGCCCTCTGAGTCTTGATGAAGGTTTCGCGCCCTGACCCTAAGTCTTTATGTTGTCTAATATCCGGATTCTACACGTATAATTATCCCATGAACTATCAATTACTATTCAGCATTTTTCATTAAAGAAGAAATCCATTAAGCACGCTTACCTCTAAATAATACTAAGGAGCGATAACGCTTATATGGATGGGGAAGAGGGTAATTTTTAACTCTCTGGCCCTATACTTAGCGGTAATTGGAGTGGTGGGAGCATGCTGTTACCACCTCTGACCTTAGAGGCAAGGGTACCTAGAAGGTTCAAAGAGCTAGCCGCTGCTGCGCAGGGCAAGCTAGGGGGAATATCTGGGCTAATAGAGTTCTACAAGGACATGCTAATGGGTGCTGCAGAGCCCGGTCAAGCACCAAAGAAGATAAGCGAGATTGTTGGTGGCATAGTACGTGTAGAGATGCTTGGCGAGAAATACGTAGCACTTAAGAACTTCAGCATGAATGATCTCCTCTACTACCTGCGCATGATGCAAAGCTTCGGACTAGTAAGAGTTGTCGCCTTCACAGAGGCACCTAGGAGGCTAAACGATGTCGCCCTGCAACGAACACTACTAGGCGACACCGTGGTTAAGGCTGCTGATAGGCCGGAAGCTGCAGTAATGCTTGGCTTCTACATGGGCGTAGTATTTGACACACCTGCTAGGCATACACTATTCGTAGGAAACGAGGCAGAAAGCATCATAGACATAGCTCTTGACGAGAGATTCAAGAAGGCCTATGCATACAACACGGTGCTAAGTGGGCAAGCACTAATGCGGGCATCAGCGGAGCAAATGGTTGCAGGTGGTAGGGGAAGACCATGGTATGAGCCGTTCAGTGATCTAAGCGGAATAGTGGCGCTCCTTGGCGCGTTACAAGTAGCAAAGATAAGGCCATCTCCTGACAAGATTCTCGGCATTAGAGTATTAAGTAAGATAAAGAAGCAGGTACTAAAACTCGTAGACCCCTATGGCGACTACATGTTAGCACGCGGCACACTAGTTCTAGAGCTAGACAAGCTAATCAACGAGAGGGAGGAGGACCCAGTAGTAGGAGTCAAGTACGAGAAACTAGGCGTTGGAATGGCCAAGGACATATCATGGTTCAGAGGAAAGATACCAAGTAGAGCATACACAGCGCTAGAGGCAGTAACAAAAGCTGTGAAGGAGAAGAGGGAAGAGATTAGGAAGGAGCTGGAACAGCTCTTCAACCTAACATTTGGGTTCAAGAAAGACTGACACATACTTTAAAGCTATAATATTTTTTCTAAAAAGTTTAAGATATAGTATTTCCCTATACTTCTGCGTTATTAGATACAAAAACATGTGCATGGCATTGCCCCTCATATTTCATAATGAAAGTAATATAAGTATTTCTGGCGAGAACTTGGTGCCTAAAAGTTAATTGTAATACCGCTCTTACCTAGAACTGGGTTCTAGTAGCTTGGTTGAGATAGGGACGCTTGCAGCAGTGACTGAGGCTGGTGCTATACTACTAGGTGAGTTCATATCAGTAGATGGATATCATCCAAGGCGCAAGATGCGTGTCGTGACACATATTCATGAAGATCACATAAGAGGACTAAGTAGAAGTATACGCGAATCCGATTTTATTGCTGCAACTCCACTTACGCTTGATTTACTAGATGCAATGGGGCACAAGATCCCGCCTATGAAGCGCTTAGAGATGCCATACAATATTAGGGTACGAATAGAGGATGACATTCTCCGTCTTTTGCATGCAAGGCATATTCCGGGCGCTGCTGAGGTACTGGTCGAACTCGGTAATGGACTTACTGTTGGCTATACAGGCGATTTTAAGCTACCTGGTACCGATATCATGCGCGAACTCGATGTTCTCGTTATAGATGCGACCTACGGGTTAGAGGAGCATACAAGGCCTTGGCAAGAGGAAATAGAGTATCTACTAGCTGACATTGTTCGTGAAGGACTTATACAAGGCCCTGTTCACCTTTACGCCTATAATGGTAAAGTTGAGGAAGTCATGATGATTCTTAGAAGGTTTGACATAGATGCACCATTTATCGTTAGTACACGGACTTATCGCCTAGCTAGGATAATGTGTAAACACGGGTATTGTATCA
>JALVKZ010000124.1 GCA_027033675.1 Pyrodictiaceae archaeon
GATGCCGCGTCGTATAGCATGCTTATCGCTCATAGGATTGAAGAAGAACCCTATCTGCTCCCATATCTGCTCCCCTCTATAATAGAGCCTAAGCCTTGGCGATGCATCGCTTAGGCTAGGGCTTCTCCCAGCACTAGCAACATCTATTTTAACAACAAGTATTGCTGGCTCGACATAGTAGGAAATGTCGTCAAGCAACGATGAAATATACCTACCCATGGGACTAGTCGAGTCAAAGACGCCCACTAGGACTATCTTGTTCTCCCGTATAATCCTCTCTGCATCACTCCACGTCTTAGCGTCTATCAATACCTATCTGACCCCGTTACCCTTCTTCTCTCAGCTAAGAGGCTCTTAAGCAAATTACGCTCATCTCCAGACAAGTGCAGAATAACCTCTCCACGTCCCGGCCGCGTACTCGGAGGCTTAATGGATTCACCAACTACTACGTATCCTTTCTCAACGGCTTCCTCAACATCTCTCGGCGAGTAAAGCTCCACGAACTCCACGAGCTTTTCACGGAAATCTATTGCCTCCTTGACCTTCTCCTCTGAAAGCTCTCTGCCACACACCATGCATACTAGATCCGGGGTTACGGCGCGGAAACCGCAATAAGGACAAGTAATGGGTGTAGGTGAGCCATACTTCTCCCAAACAACCCGGAGCAAGGGTATTAGGTCCTCTCTTCCTAGCCTCTTAGCCTCTCTATAGAGCCTAGGCATGTACTTTGCAGCAACTCCTTCCCCGTAACTCGCAACAAACTCTAGCTGCTCCGAGGTAAGCCTATCGAATTTCTCGAGAAGATACGCCGATACAAACATGTAAACATGCTTACTAGTGGCTACAAGCCTAGAAATTATAGCTTCCTTTGAGGGCCTTGACGAGTATTGCTCCAGAAGCCCCTCTATAACTGGTCGCAGAGCCTCAATGAGCTGTTCCCGAGAAAGCCCGAGAAGATCAAGCCCTAGCCTAGACGCTATATCGTCAACCATGCTCTCCAATAGCTTAACGGGGTCAATCTTTGCAGAGGCTCTCGAGTATACACCTCTACGACTTGTCCTCTTCCTACCTGACTTACTAGACTGAGCCGAAGAGGACAAGCTAGAGTCGAGAGTCTTTACTCCACGCACTCTCCTTCTTCTACCACGAGGCAATCAGTACCAAGCCCGAAGAGAAGAGTGATACAGGTAACCCCTTTTTAGCACCAAAGCCTGGATAAGAGAGCAACATTAATTCTAAGCAAGGAGCCGATAGAGAACAGGGGGAGATGTTGTCACTTGCCCCCCGCGACCCCGACAGGGGGATGACGACATTACCGCGAACAGAACCCCCACTTCCACGAGGCTCTCTCAGCTTTATCGAGCAGCGGTCTTTGCCTTTTTGCTAGTAATACTCATCATACCAGTCGTGCTCTCGCCTAACATATATGGCGCCATTCTTCGCGGCATAACGACTAATTATATAACTGAGCACTATCTCTAGTTGCTTTCTCCTCCTCCTAGCACTACGAAGGGCTCTCTCAAGATCCTCGAACGTAAAGCTTCTACCCTTAAACCAGGCCTTACTGAGTCTTCGATAGATGTATCGAAGCAGCTCCTCGTACTCGTCTTCAAGGTCAACGTTGTAGCGATACTTGTACACGATCTCTTCAATCAAGTCCCCGAGATACTTATCGACAATCATCAGCGCATCTTCTTCCATGGCGCTGCACTCCAGTATGGCTACTATCTTCGAGCTACACCCTATAACTTCTTCCCCTCATGGTAATCCCAGGCTTTGTATAGGAGCAAGAAGAAGAGGCTCAGAGGCTACCATTATCCTCATAGAGCATGATTCTCGGCTATACCGGGCTCAGCACAGCCCCTTGGAAATATCGAGGTAGCCAGGGGATTAATGAGCATAGTGACAACAAGATATGCAGAGGCGAGGGGGCTCAGTATGCTCGTGCATCCTCATAGGAGCCTAGTCCTAGGTATCCGGGGAATCATCACAGCCCACTCATGAGCCTAGACAACGTAACCAAGGGATAAATAAAAGTAGTTAGTCCCCTGTATCATTAACGTGGCGAGCTTCTATGAAGCCTCAACACATAAGGATAGAACCTAGCCAATTAGCTGAAAAAGTTGTCGTTGTAGGCGACCCTGCAAGAGCTAAGTACCTAGCAGAGCACTTCCTCGAGGATGCTGAGCTAGTTAATACAGAGCGCTGCTTCAACATATACACGGGCTATTATAGAGGCGAGAGAATAAGTGTAGCCGTTCACGGTATAGGTGCGGCCTCGGCAGCAATAGTATTTGAGGAGCTCCGAATGCTCGGAGCCAAGGTAATGATACGCCTAGGAACAGCAGGGGGGCTCATACCGCAGCTAGACATAGGTGATGCGGTAGTCGCTACTGGTGCGGCCTACATACATGGTGGTACCATAGGATCCTATGTACCAGACGCGTGTATGGTTGCTGCATCGAATCCACTACTAACAACAAAGCTATACGAGAAAGCAAAGAACATTCATGGCCGTGTATTCCTCGGCCCCGTCTTTAGCAGTGACGCGTTCTATGCGGAGGACAAGGACTTCGTAGCCAAGTGGTCAAGGAGAGGAATAATAGCTGTTGAAATGGAGGTCGCGACACTCTACTCTCTAGCAGCTATGAGAGGTTTCGACGCATCAGCACTCCTAGTAATATCCGATAACCTAGCTATCCCAGGCAAAGAAGAGCTAAAGCACCATAAAGAGCTAGAACCCTACATAGAGAAGGCCGCAGAAGCGGTATTTGAGACTCTCCGGGAATATAAGCCAATAAACAAGTAGCCCCCCTCGCTACTTCTATATTTTATGGCCGCTGACGACGCCTTGGACGTACTGAGTGGTGAAGTAAGCCGTGGTCGCTGAGGCCGATTCAAGAGAATACAAGGACTTGCTCAGATCTAGGGGGCTAAGAGTCGAGGAAAAGAAATCAGCCCAGAGAACCCTTGATGGCAATATTCTAGGTTATCACGCTGTTACTGGCTATCGTGAAGGAGCATATAAGATAACCATACGTCTAAGCCCGGAACCAAAAACAATACACTTCGTAGTAAACGCGAAGGACAATGCAGCAGCGAGTAGACTTGCAGATAAACTTGACGACGAACTAGGCATACTGAGCGATGTAGATAACGGAGTCGTGCGTGGACAAACACGCCATGTTACTAAGAACGTAGTGAGGAGGATTGTTGAGCTAGCAGAGGAGGCAACACATTCATGAATTATAACTCGTGTAACTCTTTGCTAACGGTGTTGGGCGATATAGCTGGGTCATTGCTGCATTGTAGTGCCTTATCAACTATATTATCGGAGCCAAATACCCCATCAATACTAAAAGCGCTGGGAATAAAGGAAATAGAATGCTCGGACAAGTTACCAAAAAGTAAGCTCACCCTAAGTATAGCAAGGAGCTTAATCTTAAGAGGGCTTAGTGGCGATGAAATAACACTAAGATATAGTTCTCAGGGAGGCACTCTTATCGCCGACCTACCATTGCTTCATCCGCCAAGGTCCTATCAAGGCCCACTCTACAGCTACATGAGAAGCGTACTTAGCAGGCTGGCTAATGAACTAGGTGCGGGGAAACCTCCACTCGTTGCTGATGCTTTTATTCCGGGCATGAAGCGCCTCTGTAGACCTAAGCTTGGATGCATACCCCAAAAACAGTATAGGTGTCTTGATGAAAAGATAAGTATTGAAACACTTTACCCACGTATTGCTTGGCCAACAATACTTGGCTGGGCACGAGCTAGGCTAAGGAACCAGGAGGAGTTCCTCTCTCCCTTTATCTGTGTAGGGCGCAGAGAATACTACGTCAACATCTTATGCGTAGAGGAGAGATGTAGATTCAGTATTAGCCAGGAAGGAGTTATCAGAGTCATAGAGGGTGAGGCAATCTATAGTCAAGGGACACGATGCAACAAAACTAAGCTATACATAGACTATCTCATAGGTAATAGTTATAGTGAAGGATTTGAAGTCAGAAGACCAGCTTTATGGTCGCCTACATTAGCTATACCTCTAGGTATTGGTAAGACCGGGGATATGCTTGAGTTGTGCATATGGAATCCTTATACTTTTCCTAAGCTTCATGAAGTAGTGATAGAGGATTACCATATACGAAGCGCGTATGTGTACTCGTCTAGTACTGATGAATGGGAACAACTAGAACCTAGCTACAATAGAGTAAACATTGGAATACCTGGTCTCGGCCTAGCCAGGCTTCGTCTAGTGCTGCGTAAGCTACCTCCTCTCCTGCGCAAGCGCTAGTGAGCAGGCCCACTCACGGCGCACTCTTCTTTATTGAAGCCTTGCTCAACCTTAGAGCGCAGCTTTGTGCATATCTCGCACAAGTATTTTGATATAGCATACTCTTCTACTGTTCCGCTTATAATCTGTTCTGCTAATTTGCTTACGAGGCTGTAAAGCTCCTTATCGTTCAGTATTATGTCGACATAGTCTCTGCCTCTACGTCCTAGTATATAGTTTGATACAGCTGCAGGCGTTATCTTAAGTAGCTTGGCTGTACGATATATTGATAACCCGTAATCTTTTACTAGTACTATTGCCAGTGATGCCCGGATTGATGGAACATACTTTCTCACTGCTAGCTCGCAGGGCGTTACAAGGATTCCTGCAGACTTATCCATAGCTAAAAGCCCATATATTCACACGTTAA
>JALVKZ010000125.1 GCA_027033675.1 Pyrodictiaceae archaeon
CTATAGCTGTAGTTCTCAACAACTATTTCCTCTCCGAGAATATCACTAAGTAGGTATTGGAGCTCAAAGGCAAGATCCACGCCCATGTTAGCGGCGCCCCTGGTTTAGATAAGTGATTCCTGATGCCCCTTATCCGCGTCGCCAGGGTATTGCTTACTAACTAGTAGGAAGTATTATTGACAAGATTAGCGGGGCAGCTAGTGTTATAACCACTCCTTGAACCATACCAGTTATCATGGATTCCTTATCGCCATAGATAGCTATAACTGGTAGCCCGGTATCCATCGAAGTAGCACCACCCATTGCCACTCCTGGTAGCGCCAACCCCTTTGCGGAGACCACTGGATAGAGAAGTATGTGCAGGGACTCCCGGAATAGGTTGGCAAGAAACCCGATAGCGCCATATACGGGGTTAATGCTGGTGAGTAATGGGCCTATTAGACTATACCAGCCAGAGGCAGCTCCGATGGCTACTAGTACTCGTGGCTCCATATGTGTTAGGGGATAGAACACTAGGAGTGCAAAGCCGCTAGAGAGCATAGTTAGGACGCCTAGTAAGGCTCCTAGGCCCAAGAGCCTAGTGTTCCGGGTCACCATTTCTATCTCGGCCGTGACTGAGAGCACAGCTACAAATACTAGGACAGAAACAAGGTAATAGAGGACCTGATCCAGTACCCATTCTGGAAGGCTTGGCAAGGAGAGGCCTAGAGCCCAGCCAAGAACCATCACCACAAGTGCCCGGAGTGGAGTAAACGTCTCACTTGGGCTCCCTATCCTCGGAGACCCCTTGTCCGCTTGCTTGCCCCTCTTATGCTGCTTTAGCAGCAGAGACGCCGTCAATAGACTAGCCGATATACTTGTGATTGACATGGCTAAACCAAGTAATATAACGCTTAGAGCGAGGGACGGTACTCGAATAGCCTCACCAGCCAATACTCCGACAAGGAATATGACTACAAAAGCCAGCGCCGTGAGAAGCCGTGATGCATAGACGGAGGCCTCTCTATGTATACCAAGGGCTCTTAACACTGGTAACAATACAATGCCAGCTATAATGCCCAAAACGACTAGGTTCATTGAAGTGCCCTAGAGCCTTCTCAAAATACCTACTAAGGTATTAATTCATCGCCTCGGCTCATACGCCCTCAATATATGTCTTTCCATCTATAAAGACACGCCACAACCACTCAGACCTACTCTATACACGGCCGAGAGGCCGAGGAAACAAGGAAAAGAAATCCACGGGGTGGAAGAGGGTGAAGGCCCTAAAGAAGATACTCGCACGCCTAGCGATGGACCCTAAGACCAAGATAGCACTAGTAGCAGCCATAGCTGCAGTAGTAGCAGCTCTAGGGTATGGCGACCCCAAGTACTATGGATTCGGCTACGGGGACCCAAGATACTATGGATTTAGCCTGCCAGGTAACAGCGACGTATTCAGAATACAGAGCGGATGGGGCAACGTCTGGCAAATAATACACTAAGTGACTTATATGCAGCTACGAATCCCTAAACCCAATGCTTTTTTCATACCTTTACCTTGCTTCTCTAGCCTTACAGGGCCCCTCAATGCCCTGCGCAAACACGTATTTTAGCCCACTATATGTGCTTCTCTTTTCCGTGGGCTTGCCGCCTTGGGAGAAGAATGCCCAATAACTATTTGTACTAATCTAAGGAAAGCTCTCCGAGTAAGAAATGATGCCGCACAACTGGGTATCCGGGTTGCGTATTCCGCTTCTTGCGGCAAGTCGGTAGCCGAGCTAAACCCGAGTATCTTGGACAAAGAAGTAGATGAGCTGCTCAAAAGCCTTAGGCAGAGACATAGCCTTGAGACGCTGCGAGACGATCCAGTTGTGCGTGCTTACCGGGACTTCTATTGGAGAATAGGAATTGATCCAACAAAGACAAGGCCTAGTAGCGAAGCACTTGTACGGAGAGCGCTAAGAGGCCGATGGCCACGAATAAACCCGGTTGTGGATGCCGGTAACATTGCATCCGCTAAGTACATGGTTCCTGTCGGCATATATGATATGGGCTCGTTTCAGCCTCCCGCCGAGATAAGGCTCTCTAAGGGAGACGAGGTGTTCTTACCGATAAGCGGCAGAGAGGAAAGAGTGCGTAACGATGTACCCATAATGGTTGATTCGCGCGGAATCGTGATGCACCTCTACCCGCACCGAGATAGCCGCTACACAATGGTGCGCGATACCACAAAGAGGATACTGATAGTTGCTGCTGGCGTACCTAGAGTATCCGTGAAGCAACTAGAAGCTACTGTTAGGGAGGTTCAGCGTCTCCTTGCGCTACTAGGATGGAAGAACTGCAACGAGATTTACGTCGCTCCTTGATAACTAGACAGAAGCTAGGAAGTAACATTACCTCCCATTCCTAAGCTAATGCAAAGAAGCTAGTATTACCGAAGTCCTTTCAAAGAGTTTTATGACTCCTTATACAGGATACATCATTCACTGCATCCGGGCATATTGAATGCTTATCATCAAACCGTAGCCTTATCGGCCTCGCATAACTCTTAAGAGCATAGAGGCTGACGCTATGAGGGAAAACACTCTCTCATAGTTGCAGTCATAACAGTAGCAGCCCTATTATCAATACTATTACTATACGCCTCGTATAGTGGCCGGAACCTCGTTAGCAGTGTTTATTCACGGTCATACCCGTCCACGACGCCGCTAAGGCAAAATACAGTTACTGAGCCCGAGCATACAAAAACAAATGACTACTCCCAAGTACCTACGTTCACGCTGCCTAAGCAAGAAACAACTACCAGGCCTTCGCCAGGCATCACCACGGTGCCTACAATTACTCTTACGAGCAACCACAGCGGCTCATTAAGCATCAATACCTCCTTAGATATGGCTAAAGCAGCAAACTCCTTTGGGCTTCGGCTAGCCAAGAAGCTGCTAAACGGAGAGGAAAACAATGTCATATCCCCCTTTAGCATCTATTCAGCACTCCTGGCATTATACGAGGCCAGTAGTGGTCAGACAAAAGAGGAGCTTGCTAACACATTGCGCCTACCCCGTAACACCACGGCAGTTAGAAATGCTTACCGCAGCCTTACACAGAGACTTAAAGGCGGTAAGGGAGCCGCAATAAAAGTGGCTAATAGTTTATGGCTACAAAGAGACCTAGCATTAGTCAGAGAAACCATAGACCGCTTAGAGAAATACTATGATGCCGAGATCCTGGTCGTAGACTTTCTTCATAGTCCAGGAAAAGCTCTAGACAAGATAAACGAGTGGATTAAAGAGAAGACCAAAGGAAGAATAAAGAAGATCCTCAGTAATCTAAGCAGAGCGACAATGGTGCTAATAGTCAATACGCTCTACTTTAACGCTACATGGATTACGCCGTTTCACGAGATAGGCGAGAAGCCCTTCCACGTGACCAGCAACAAGACCGTTATGGCGCCAATGATGAGCGAAGACATATACACCGGGTACTACGAGGATAATCTAGTAAAAGTAGTAGAAATACCGTATGGTAACACGGACTATATAATGCTAATACTATTACCCAAGAACACCAGTCTAGGAAAGCTGCTAAGACTATTAGACGAGGACTACCTTGAGTATATAAGGAGGAACATGATACACAGCACCATTAGCGTAACTATACCCGAGTTCAGAGCCAAGAGCAAGTACTCCCAGATGCTCAGGGAGACGCTGAAAAGCATGGGGCTAAGAAACATATTTGCCCCAGGCAAGGCTGAGCTAGCGAATCTCTTCAAAAACTATAGAAAAACGTCTATCTCCAATATAGTGCATCAAGTCTTTATAGATGTAAACAAGTATGGAACCGAGGCAACTGCAGCCACCAGTATAGCAGTAATACCCGGAAGCGCTCCGCCAAAGTATAGCTTCTACGCAGACCACCCATTCATATACATGATAGTGCATAAGAGCACTGGGTTAGTGCTATTCCTTGGAGTACTAGTTAACCCTACAGCTGACTAATACAAACACCATCGCTGAACCGTATTAAGGATAGTAGGCCTCTCAATAGTGAACTAGGCTACGATTTATCGCTTCTAGCAAAAACTTTCTATTTTGCCCAAGGCCCTTGTAGCTCATGGATAAGCCGTATAGGGTGGGTTTTGTTCCTTGAAGCTCTATGAGTACGAATCTAAACAAATATTCGCTAAATATGGTATACCGGTTCCCCGCGGCTTTGTTCTCGAAAGAGGCGCTGACATAAGAGAGTTGCTAAAGAAGCACGGAATAGAGCCCCCCGTTGCTATTAAGAGCCAAGTCCTAGTAGGTGGTAGAGGTAAGGCTGGCGGCATAAAGATAGCGAAAAGCATTGAGGATGCTGCTAAGATAGCAGAGGAGTTGTTCAATAAGCCAATAAAGGGTCTCTTACCCAAGGTACTGCTTGTAGAAGAGGCAGTGCCTCATGAGGCCGAACTCTACGCCTCAATAACCATGGATCGGGCTCATCGACGCCCCGTTGTACTTGTTTCCAGACTTGGAGGCGTCGATATAGAGGAGATAGCGAAAGAAAAACCCGAAGAGATTCACAGAGCTTACATTGATCCCTGGATAGGCCTACGGGGATACATGGCCCGCGGCCTCGGTAAGAAACTGGGGCTAGGTGGTAAGAGGCTCCAGGTGTTCGAGAGGATATTGCTTGCTATGTACCAGA
>JALVKZ010000126.1 GCA_027033675.1 Pyrodictiaceae archaeon
ACTCCCATATCTCCTTAGCAGCTATTGGTGCAGCACCGATTATTCCTAGGAGAGTCGCTGAATATGTTAATATCTCTATGGATTCAAACTCTGAGCCAGGCATAACAGTTACGTTATATGTTTTACCATTAAACGCGGTTATATGTGGCGGAATAACATGCCGGAAGATGATACGCGGAAATACAGTAATTAAGGGAGTATAGAGTTTTCCTCCCCCAAATCCAGCGGGCAGAGCTGATAATATAGCAGTAGCTATGATGAACGCTATCACTATGCGACGAAGCCTGATAATAAGCTCTTCTAGGTGCTCCCATATAGTTGCTTCTTTGTCTCTCGGCGGTTTCTCGCTCATCTCCTATGCACCAGTCTTGTGCAAGAAACCGTTCTCGTCAAGCCCGTAAGTACTATCCGATAGAGCAGCCTCTTGTATTCGTTATTTCCTCTTGCGCTTTCAAGCGTCCTAGCTTGATATTATGGAGCCTGAAAATGCATTGATAATGCTAGTAGTGTCATTACTCGATTAGTTTGCTTCAACCTTTACGTCAGAGATAAGTCCCTTCTTCTTGGCTTGGGCTATGATCTCTGATATGAGTTCGTCCTTCTTCTTCTCTTCGGGCTTCTCTACGCCAAGCTTCTCTGCCAGCCTACGCAGAGTATCCTCGTCAACGTTCTCTAGGTTGCTTCTCGTCCTCTTCTCATTTTCTTCTACTAATCCTTGTGAAGCTTTGCGGAACTCGTGTATTGCTTGGCCAAGCCCCCTGGCTAATTGGGGTAGCTTTGTCGGGCCAAATATCAGTAATATTATTAATAGAATTATTGCCCACTCGAAGCCGTTTAGGAACTCAAACACAGCTTATCACGCTCCTCTCTGGCTCTATAACCTAAATGAGACTGTAATATTATTGTTATGCCTTGCTTCCTCGGGTAAGGGTTCACTACTGTAGTCTCTAATATTAATTCTGCGCCTATAGTATACGAGTCTCACCCAGTATGAGGAATTTATGGCATCGTTCAATGATTAACGATTATTAAGGAGCTGCGAGGCACATGATAGCTGGCTCGCTTCCCCTTCATAGACTATAAGGGATCTTAAGATGCCTCGTATTGCACCCCCTTTAGCGCTGATTACAGCATTTATTGGTATATCCTTTGCAGCTCCACTAGCTAGGCTTGCTAGCGTTGATGGGTTTACTGCGGCTTGGTGGCGCCTACTTGTTGGTAGCTCGGTGACGATATTGTTTGCTGTTCTAGCTAATCAACTTCCCTCACTGTGGCTGGTGCTGAGAGGTGTCCCCAGCGGTGTCTTTCTAGCTCTTCACCTAGCTTTCTGGCTTGAGAGCCTTAGGCATATGAGCATAGCTTCGTCTACTGGTATAGTTGTTTCGTATCCCGTCATAATCGGTATCTATGAATCTGTTGTCGCGAAGAGTATTAGTCTTAGAGGTCTCCTGGGTGTTGTTCTCGGCTTCCTGGGGGTAGCTATTCTCTCAACCCCCTGGGCCGGGGCAACGCTTCTCGGAGCACTTCTCTCGTTTTCAGCGGCTGTATTCGCGTCTGTATACTTTCTTATAGGGCGCTGGCTGAGACTCAGAGGAGCCTCTACTTTAGAGTATACCAGTGCGGCCTATCTCGCAGCATTCCTAGTATTATTTGTAATGGCTCCTCTACTTGGGCTTGAGCCTTGGAGCCCACCTAGTCGTAGTATCCCTTACTTAGTGCTCCTAGGCCTAGTGCCAATGCTAATGGGGCATAGCATGATGAACTATGCTCTTGGATACTACCCTGCCGCTGTTGTGACTGGGGTAGCTCTTCTCGAGCCCTATGGTGCCAGCTTACTCGGTTGGCTATTGCTCGGGGAGAGACCCCCACTAGCCAGTATCCCGGGCATGCTCTTATCAGTTAGTGGTGCCTGGCTAGCCGTGACAGTCTACTCTCCGAGGCCTCGCCGAGAAAGCTAAGTACTTACTGTTTGTGGTGTAGCAAGTTGTGGAGCAGAGTAGCCCTTGCTAGATCCTCCAGTGCTTCTAACTTGTCAACAGCCTCGTAAACAGCCTGGACGGGGTCGTCGTTGATTCCTATGGCTACTGCTCCGTGTCCCTCTAGTACAGCTATGTTACACTCTCTCTTAGCAAGAGCCTTGGCGGCTCTCTCTGCTAGCTCCCGTGTGCCAGGCTCGGTTTCTGGGACTATAGCTATGCACTCCCCAAGGTAGTATCTAGCCTCTACGCCTAGGAGTCCTGGACTAAGTTCTAAGCCCAGACGCCTAGCTAGCACTGTGAGCGGGTTATGGGCATGAACAATTGCTCTGGCATCCTCTCTTTCTCTGTAAATAGCTATGTGTAGGCGGTACTCGCTACTAGGCTTTCCCTCATAAACATTGCCGTTAAGATCTATAACAGCTATATCCTCGGGTCTCATAAGCGGCTTAATCGCGCCACTAGGAGTTATGTAGATGAAGGCAAAGCCCTTAGGGAACTTGTAGATAGCGCTAGCATTACCACCACGTATATTGATTAAGCCGCGTTCATGGAGAATACGCATAGCATCAACCAGGCTCTTTCTGAGCTCATAGAGTGGCGGAGCATCTCTAGCCAGCATATCCTGCCATCCCGTGGCAACAGGGAAGAAGCAATCAGATAAAAGACAATGGCTCAAACAGCCTCGCCTAGCGCCGCTAAGCAGCCAATAAAATAGGGAATATTGTAGCAAAAACGCTCCAAACTTCTATAATGAAGGTGGCAGAATCAAGTAATGGGGCCCCTCCATAACCTTAATTACTAAGTCTCTACGTGAGCAGTCGCAGTGCTTGATGATGGGGCTTCGACGCTCGGTACTCTGGTCTCGTACAAGTATTTCTCCAAACTCCTGAAGCTTATTCTCATTATCTGCTTTGCCTCCTCAAGTACGCGTCTTAGTTCTTCGGCCCCGTTTGGCTTGATTATTATATCGTTTAGGGTTGGCTTCCCGAGTGGTGCTCCGCAGCGAGGACATATTCCCCCAAACTGACTGGCTAGCTCGCTGGGAGTGGGTACGCCGTAACTATTCTGTCCGACCCTAACAAAGACGTGTAGTATGAAGCCGCAACGATGACACCTATACACGATGGGCATGAGAGAAGACCACCCGGGTCTCTAGTCTACTCCGAGTTAACTAGCTCTATTGTATAGGGTTGGTAGTCCAGCGGTGGGAACAGTACTACTTTTTCATCAGCTGAGTTAACGGTACTTCTCATTCCATCCTTATGGCTTTAGTACTACTCACTAGTAGTACCGGATTACCCTAATCCGATTAACATGTGATAAAGGTGATGAGCTAGCTTCTTAGAGATAATAGATTGCAGTAATACTTTGTAAGCCCTACTCCTCGTTGCGGAGATGCTCTAGGCTCTAGCGAAGTTATCCCAGCCTCTTCTTTCAACAACTCTATTTCCTAGCTTCACACCAACATTTTCGATACCTGTTACGTGCCCTATTCTGGCTATCTCTAACCCTATTTGCCTAGCCATGGTTTCGATGTCATCCTTGCACTCCAGACTCGCTGTGAATACTATTTCGTATTCTTGGCCCCCATAAAGTAGTAGTTCAGTGTAACGGACCCCATAGAGCCGCGTGTACTCGGCTACAATACTTATCTCGGGCAAGCTGTCTAGTGCTATCATGTGTCTTGTTGCCTCAGATAGCTGGTACAGTGTCTCGGCTAGCCCGTCGCTAATATCCAGAGATGCTGTTATGCATTCATGACCTAGGGCACTATATAGTTTAAGGAACTTGAGCCTAGCCAAGGGCCTTGTGAACTCGGAGAAGGCCTCTGGGAATGACGCTTTTGTCTCAGCCCAGTTACCGTGGAGGAGAGAGTGGAGTACAATTCCACTCAATCCGAGCCTGCCAATGGTTACGTAGATTTGATCGCCGGGCCTAGCTCTCCTACCAGGTAGGGGTAATCGAACAGCCTTGCCGACCCCGGCTACGTCTATCCAGCCAGCGCCATGGGAGCCATTGGTGTCGCCTCCGCCTAGCCATGCGCCATGCCTTCTAGCAGCCTCCATAGCCCCCTCTACGACCTCGTAGAGGTGCTCCTCTGGCTCCTCCGGGCTTAACCCAACAGATACTAAGAAGACTAATGGCTTAGCGGCCTTCGCTACCAAGTCACTAGCAGTAGCGGTAACCCATTGCCAGCCAAGGTCTGCGTAGCTCATCCAAGGAGCTAGACTACTTGCTACCGAGCCTCCGTCAATCTTCACCAACAAGTCTTCGTGGCCCTTTCCAGCACAGACAGCGTCATCGCCTGGGTTAAGACTAGTACATAGCCACTGCATAGACAATAGCTTCTCGAGTCTTTTAATGACTCGCTTCTCCCCTACGTCCCGCAGCCTCGCCAAGACGCCCAACGACCCAGGAATCTCGTGCAACGAATTCTATTAAGGAAAACAAGGGCTCGAGCTTGGCGCGCAACATCTATGGGAGGCTCTGCATCCTGCTGTGCTATAGTGTTCTCTCTGCAAGTTCATGGAACCCCGTCTCCTCCAGCACCTTTATAAGCACGTTCCAGGACTCTCGGCTAGACGATGCTAGTACACTACCTACTCTCTCAACACTCGTAAGCCTTGCCTCAGGGTTCTCGATAGCTACTATTGCCCCTGCCT
>JALVKZ010000127.1 GCA_027033675.1 Pyrodictiaceae archaeon
GGCTTCTCTAGGGCCTTGCGCAGCGCCAATACACTCAGCCCCCTGCTGCTCTAGTTAATAAGCAAGGCTACTTGTTACATTAATCTGTACTGGGTCGTTAATGGATATTGCTTTAAAGGCTCTATGCCGTATTTTAGTGCTATTAGTCATTGAGCGCTCATTAATTATATCACATATCGGCTATCGGACCAGAAACGCTTCGTAATATTCAATGGAGTGTTCTTTTCCGTATTTTTGTGACCCTCGGAGTTTATTTATCCTAAGTACTGGAGGGCGGGTTTCTCCTCATTAGTTAGCTATTAGGATTAATCTTGGCATGTTGTGTTCTGCTTGGTGTTCTTCGTTTAGTTTATTGGGCTCATAGCGCAGTAGTGTATTGGGGTAGATGCATGGCTAAGGTTATTGCTATTAGGGTTCCAGAGGATGTCTCGGAGAGGGATGTTATTCGCTGGGTTGCTGAGGGGCTTTCGCGTAGACTAGCTAAAAAGCTTGTTCTTAGTTATCTCGGGGGAAGGCGTTGATATTGATTTGGAGAAAGCCCTTAAAGAGTTCGAGGAGACGAGGAACGAGGTATGGAGGAGCCTAGAGAAAGAGTACAGGAAGAAGGCTTTGCTTTAATAATCGATAGTAATGTATTATTCACGATTATTATAGCTGGCAAGCGTTCCAGGGCTTATCGTGTTATCGAGAAATATGAGCTTGATCTTTTTATGCCAGAGGAGGCGCTTATCGAGTTCCATAAACACGTTGAGAAACTTAAGAGGTACTCTCTTAGTGACTTCGAAGTTAAAAGCGATGCTGGCATTTATGCTCATCCATATTGTCCCGAGAAAGCTTTATAGCGATAAGATCAGAGAGGCCTATATCATTGCAAGGAATTTTGATCCCAAGGATACACCATTCATAGCTCTGGCACTAAAGCTTGGTATACCTATATGGACTGAGGACAAAGCCGTCATTAAGTACGGGTTTAGGACGCAGAGATACATTGCATTGGACACTATTGCGGTAGAGAAGCTCTTATCCGGGAAAAGCTTGGAGAGCGCGTTACGAGAATTAGCATCCAGAGTGGAGCCAAAGTAATACAGCAACCCCTCTGATGCCTATGGCGCGGGCGATAGTGGCTTAGCTTGCCATGTACTAGCTACGTGTATTCGGGTGATCACTTAATGAATAAAGAAGCTGTTGTTTAAATTACTCATGTACCCATATTCTCTTGATGCTTACCCGGTCGAAGTCTTTATCTTCGCTCGCTATCGCGTCAAGCCTATTAGCTATAATAGTAGCAGCATGTAGGGCGTCTGATGGCTTCAGGTTATACAGTGTCATGAACTTCTTGGCCAGTAAGTACTCCTCTAATCCTAGGGATAGGACGTCCATATATGGTAGCACGGCCTTATCTATCAGCTCTATGGTTTCCGTGGGAGATATGTTGTATTTCTTCAGCGAGATGTATATAGTCTCGTCGAGTACTAGAACGTTTGTGTACAGCTCGTGGTGCTTGACTAGGTTAAGCCAGAATTTCTCGATTAGTCTTGCCTCCCTTTCTAGTAGCGGGCATTGAAGTATGCGAGTACATAGGAGCTAATAAATATCCTCAATTCTCGAATTCCTCCTCGAGATCAATATCTGCTAACTCACCGAGTCTAGCCCTCTTGGCTCTTAAACGGGTCCTTCTCTCGCGAATCCGTTGAAGAACCTTCTCCGGAGGTGGTGCGCCATGTATTCGTGGCCCATCTTCTCTTGGTCCAGGCATCGTATGGTCCCCTTCAGCGATATGGTATGCCGACAAGAGTCCTAGGTATAACTATTTGCCCCTTGGGTCAGCCTTAGTTCTTAGTCTAGCTATGAGCTTTTTAGGAGTCTTTCGAATAAGTTGTCCTAGGGTTATAGGTAGTGTCGGCGGCAGAGCAGTTAGAGAGGCCCCTTCCGAAGCCCCAACGGGATTTACTGGGCTATGCCTCTGCCCGCATCCTAGAGGCTTTGTTAGAAGGGCTAATAGCCCTTGAGTTCCTCGATAAGGGCTATACTAGGAATGCCGCTGGTAAAGCCTTCCAGGCGTGGCGGGCCCTAACTGGTGCCCTCCTGGCTTTAGAGATGGACAAGCTGGGCAAAGAGCTAGGGAGCAAGGATAAGGAGTGGTTAATCGGGAAAGGTATTCCAAGGATACCAAGTAGTAGGCTTAAATCACTAGCACTACTAGTAGAGGAAGCAGGTTATACTGGCTACCACGGCTACACTTCTATTGCACTGGATCTCCATGACTACCAGTACCACGGCCCCGACCCAGACCTAGCACTAAGCAAGTACAAGAGCCGAGAAGAAGCAGCGAGAGATACGCTTTACCTTCTCAAGAAGCTAGCTGAGATTGTGGAAAAACAGGCTAAGCTAAAGCTAGAGAGGGCAAAGAAATGGACTAAGGACCACGAGGAGGCGCTTCAAAGACTCAGAGAAAAGCTAACGATAAGTCACTAGTATTGCTAAGGAGGCATCTCTTGTTACTTCCAATAGTGATCTAGTCTAGCTCCCTCTTTCTCTTTAGCCATTTAATTATATTGGTCCTCTCGTATGCTTTGTTCTTATAATATTCTACTAGCAGGTCGAAGAGCCGCCTATACTGCTTAGTTCTTTGCCCAAGGTATAATACTTCATCTAGTCTAATAGAGGCCTTATCCGTTAGCCCGAGAAGCTCCGAAAGATAGCCATCGGGAGCCGCAACGTCTATCAGGAGCTCTTCTACTTCGTGCCCAAGCTCTATATTATTTAGTCTTATGAGACCGTGGAGAAGCTCGTGGATTACCAAGTCTAGTACATGGGTCTCCCTATGTACTTCATTAACATAGACCGAGACAATAACGTTCCTGTCGTCAAAGTAGAGCATGGATCCAAAGGACATACTTGGTAAGGGATTAAAACCATAGATAACGTAGAGTGTTTCAAAGAACTTCTCAAACCCGAACACTTTCTCTATGTAATTGACTATGTCCTTCCTCTTTTGTTGGTATAGTATATCGACTCTTTTGGCTATGCCGGAGAGAATAGGCCTGATCTTGTCCCATTCATGAACGTTTATGGCTTTTAGCTCGTCGATAATAGCCTCAATACTGCTTTGATGAGGAGGCGCTACTCCTACTAGGACTGCAAACACCTCGTTCCACAACTTCTCTTTCTCGATAAGGTATGCTGCATAAAGTAATGGGCCTAGGCAACTAGCGTATAGGACGTGAGGTATTGACCTAGCAGGCGAGTAAGGAATCTCAACTAGGTCATAGATTATGGCGGCTAGATACGCTTCTTTAGAAATAACATGTACAAGCTCCATGTCCTTAGCCATTTTCCTCATAGCTTTCACGTCAATGGTCTTCTTTATTGTTCACAATACTTAAATTAGAATCTCGGTGCAAAATACTTTATGTTCATCATTCCATTTTGTTACAACAACTGGTTGGTTTCATTAATTGTATCTATACTCCCTATTTTGCGTATATGTTCTCGGTTGCTTAAGCAGCTCGCTACATATTTATACGGTCTGGTTTCCTCCGTTTAACTGGTGTTAATTGCTGTGTCTTCGGAGAAGGTTTTCCGCGCTCTTAATGAGCAGCTTAACGCGGAGCTTCGCAACGCCTATCTCTACCTAGCAATGGCGAGTTTCTTTGCCGAGAAAGGTCTCAACGGTTTCTCTCACTTCTTCCGGGTACAGGCTAGGGAGGAGCTGGGCCACGCTATGAAGATCTACGACTACATCCTTGATAGGGGCGGCAAGGTGGTGCTAAGCGATGTACCTGCCCCAAGGCAGAGCTGGGATAGTGTGCTTAGCGCTGTGGACGAGTTTGTTCGCTCTGAGGAGGAGAACACGCAGCGGATATGGAGGCTTGTTGACGTGGCCCGCGATGAGGGCGATAAGGCTACTGAGGTCTTCCTCAACTGGTTCGTTGAGGAGCAGGTTGAGGAGGAGAAGCTAGCCCAGGATCTCTTAGCGAAGGTGAAGCTTGTAGGAGATAACCCAGCGGCTCTCCTGGCTCTTGATCGGGAGCTAGCGAAGCGCGAGGAGTGAAGGGGCGACAAAGAGAGACAAAAATGCGTGTAGGGCTAGAGGGCCTCTTTTCACCCTTTCCGGGGTCTTAGACTGGTAGTACTTGTTTGCCTGCTGCATCGTTTATTACTATTGCTGCAGATGTGTAGACAGCTGATAGCCCAGTGACTACTCCCTCGGCCCCGGTGATTTTGAGCAGTGTCTCGTTCCCGGTTGCGAAGGAGGCTGATAGCATGAAGAACAGTATTACTAGTAGCGCTAGTACAGCCGTGACTGCTCTTGCTCGTAGAAACTTGGCGGCAATCGCCATGTAGAGCGTGAAGATTCCCCACATGAACATCCATGCTGCTAGTTCTCCGCTGCTTGTTGGTGGCAGGGTTTTCAGGGTGTTTAGGAGTGCTAGGCCTATCCAGAAGAGCCCGTATGATGTGAAGGCTGTTCCTCCGAAGAGGTTGTTGCGCCTAAACTCTATGATACCGGCTATTACCTGGGCTAGCCCGCCGTAGGCGTAGCCATAGGCTATGGTGTAGCCTGTGCCGCTTATGACGCCCATGTTGGCTAGGTTGAGCACTGTGGTTGTTAACCCGAACCCGGCTAGCCCCAGCGCGGCCGGGTTTGCCCAGACTTGTTTCTCCTCGGCCAAGGCCACCACCTAAGGGGTGCATACTCCTAGCTAGCCTGGGAGCTTGGGCCTGTGCATGGATAAGACTGGGCAGAGGTGCGAGGCGTGTTGCTAAAAACCGGGGCTGGCGGGGGCTAGGCTTGTTGCATGAGCTTCTTGAACTCTTCTACCGCCTTCTTTACCTCCTCTACAGCTGATGGGTCTTCTAGCGTCGAGATGTCGCCTATTGGTCTTCCCTTGATAAGGCTTATCAGTATTCTTCTCATTATTTTGCCGCTCCTGGTCTTCGGGAGCTTTGACACGAATAGTACCTTTGCTGGGACCGCTATTGGGCCCACTATCTTTCTCACGGTGTCCTTGATTTCTTTCTCTAGTTGCTCGCTTGGCTCATAGCCCGCCTTGAGCACGACAAATGCTACTGGCACCTCTCCCTTAACGGGGTCAGGTGCGCCTACTACTGCTGCCTCGCTCACCGCTGGGTGAGCTACCACGGCGTCCTCTATCTCTATGGTTCCTAGGCGGTGACCAGCGACGTTTAGTACCTCGTCTGCGCGTCCTAGTAGCCAGAAGTAGCCCTCGTGATCCTTTATCGCGTAGTCGGCTGGGTAGTAGATCCAGATGTTCTCCTCTGGCTTACTGAACCTCGCCCAGTAGGTGTTGATGTACCTCTGTGGGTCACCCCATATACCCATGAGCATGCCCGGCCACGGCTTCTTTATGACGAGTAGGCCCTTCTTCCCTGGCTCAGCTGGCTTGCCCTCCGGAGTGAACACGTCGGCATCTATGCCCGGCAGTGGCACTGTAGCGCTACCAGGCTTGAGCGGTACCAGGGCTAGGCCCGGAGCCGGGGATATCATTGCTGCACCAGTCTCGGTCTGCCACCACGTATCCACTATCGGTGCCTTCTTGCCACCTATCTTCTCGAAGTACCACTTCCATACATCGGGGTTTATTGGCTCGCCGACTGTACCAAGGATCCTTAGTGTTGAGAGGTCGTGTTTCTCTACCCATTTGTCGCCGTAGCGGCGTAGGAGTCGTAGCAGTGTGGGGCTGGTGTAGAATATTGTCACGCCGTATCTCTCAACCATCTCCCATATACGATCGGGTGCCGGGTAGTCTGGGGCGCCTTCGTACATTACCTGGGTTACTCCATGCATCAATGGCCCATAGACGATGTAGGTGTGGCCCGTTATCCAGCCAATATCGGCGGCGCACCAGTATATATCGTGGGGCTGTGGGTCCCAGTTCCAGCGGAACACGTTATAGACATATGTCATGTAGCCACCGGTGCTGTGCATGATGCCCTTGGGCTTCCCAGTGGTGCCGCTCGTATAGAGTATGAAGAGAACATCATCAGCTTTCCTGGGCACGGGCTTCACATAGGCCTTCTCCGGCGCCTCCTTGATTAGTTCGTGATACCAGTAGTCGCGGCCACTAACCATGTTGACCTCGTTACCAGCTCGTCTCACAACTATTACCTTCTCTACCTTGACTCCGCGCTCTTCAGCAATCTTTATCGCTTCATCGGCTGCCTTCTTGAGCTCTATGACTTTTCCTCTCCGGTAGAACCCGTTAGCGGTTATCAGTACCTTGGCTTTCGCGTCAACGATTCTCTCGGCGAGGGCCTGGGCGCTGAACCCTGAGAAGACTACGCTGTGTATACCGCCTATCCTTGTCACGGCTAGCATTGAGACCGGTAGCTCCGGTATCATTGGTAGATAGATAGTCACGGTGTCGTCTGGCTTGAGGCCTATTATCTCTCTGAGAACCCATGCGAACTTGTTGACTTCGCGGTATAGCTCCTTATAGGTTATGGCTCTCTTGTCCCCGGGCTCGCCCTCCCAGTAATAGGCCACCTTGTGCTCAACACTGGTCCCTATCCACTTGTCGAGGGCGTTTAGGTTGATGTTGGTGACTCCTCCCTTGAACCAGCGGAAGAACGGCGGATTGGAGGTATCTAGTACCTGGTCCCAGTGCTTAATCCATATCAGCTCCCTTGCTCTCACGTCCCAGAAGGCCTCTATGTCCTCAATGCTCCTCTTGTAGAATTCCATGTACTTGCCGTGATCTGGCCAATACTTCTCATTGAAGGGCAGCGCCGTGAATTCTTCTGCCATATAGTATACACCTCTAGACAAGAGTCGATACTCGGGCCTAGGAGGCTAGGCTGGCGACGAAATTAAGCGTTACGCTAACCAATGATAACCATATGAGTATTTATTCGGGCCTCCACTAGGTAGAGGGGAGTCTCCCTGCGGCCCGGTATAACAAGTCACCGAGGAGCAATGGTCTTCATCTCTAAGGACGCTTTCAGGGAATGAATTGAAAAGTGAGCAACCCCAAGTCTTCAATCGGGGACCAGTGCTGGGAAGACCAATAGCTCTTGCGGAGGTACCGTGCCTAGGCCTAGTCGGGCTCGAGGAGCCCTTGGAGGAAGATAGGGAGAGGCTACTAGGGTTCTTCAACAGCTTATCGGAGGAGACGGTGATGCTCCGCTTCCTCCGCCCAATAAGGTTCTTCGAGCCCGAGGTTGAGAGGATACTTGATAAGAACCGTACACCGGTATCCGTCATAGCTAGCAAGGAGGGACCCGTCATAGGGTCTGGCGAGGTCTACCGTATCCGGGGCAGCGAGGGAGAGCTAGCGATAGTCGTCCATGATAACTATAGGAGGAGGGGGCTAGGCACACTCATAATGTACATGTTGTTCACTGAGGCACAGAAGAAGGGATTCACGAAAATACACGCCTATACTCACGAAACCAATGTGCCTATGAAGAGGCTTGCCCAGAAGTTCCGCGGCAAGCTCGTCGGCATGATAGAGGAGGACATGTACGACTTCCTCTTCAGCGTTGAGGAGGCAATAGAGGCAGGGACTAAGGCTCTCAGAGAAAAGGGCATAGTAGTCAAGCCTGTTGCTAAGGCTCTTAAATAGACATGGTCTAGGACATGCTCTCTACAACTGGTAGTGGCCTATTTGTTTCCAGAAGTTGCTTAGACACATATAGCGGAGAAAACGATAAAGACCTAACGCTCTTCACTGCTTTTCTAGAGTAGCCCTCACGGACTCAATTCTAGATACTAGGAGCCTGCAGTCATGCCTAGTACCTTATGGAGAGGTGATGCTATATAGTGCTTAGGGAGCTAGGGAAACTAGTAGCTAGCGTTGAGTGTATCGTAGATGCTCATGCTCATTTACCGCTGGGCTCTCTGCCTCATCGGTACTTGGAGCGCTTAGCCGAGATAGGAGTATCACACGTAGTCCTTCTAGGCCTACCCGATGTGAGGAACGTCGTCGCTGGGATAGATCTAAGCGAGGTTGAAAGGGAGTACAAGAGGACACTAGGAGTCATTAGGCGCCATGTTCCCCGCGAGTTATGGGACGTCCTGCGCCCCGAGTCCCTCTATTACATAACCTTAGAGCTCGTGGAGAAGTATGGCCCCCTCTGCGGGTTTCTCGAGGACGAGGCCCTTGTCCAATCCGTTCTCGGTATAGTTGAGTCAGGGCTCGGTATTAGCGTGTTCCACGCTCCGAACTTGGACAGGAAACCCGAGGAGGTAATGGAGGACATCGAGGAGGCTTATAGTCGTGGAGCACGCGGCGTAAAGATAATATCAACGCTGTTCATGAAAAGTCTCGACGACCCAGTTATTGATGCTGCCCTTGAGGCAGCAGAGCAGCTTGACATACCTGTGGTTATTCATGCTGGCTGTGACCCCGGTATATGGGAGCTTCCGCGCTACTGCCGCTTCGGCGACCCTTCTCGTTTGGAGCCCCTGTTAGCCAGGCACCGCGAGGTACGAGTAGTTATAGCACACGCGGGTGGTTACAGCGCTATAGCGCCCGGTGTCTTTACGTCAGAGACTCTAGCTCTTCTGAGGAGTTATCCAAACGTTTACACCGACATATCGGCCCTAAACCCTGTCCTGGTAGAAATGGTTGCCCGGGATGCTCCACGCGATAAACTACTCTACGGTAGCGATTATCCGGTAGTGGATCGCGACCCTGCAGACTTTATACAAGACGTGTATAGAGCTCTCCTCTTTGCTGGATATAGCCAACAAGACCTTCGGCGATTCTTCCACGGCAATGCGGAGGAAGTACTGGGCATCAGGTGCAAGTAAGCCCTTTTTCTCTCCTCCACCGGCCAGGTACGAGCTAAGAAAGACAACTCCTTTAGTCCCCTTATCCGAGACGGAGAACCAGTAATGAGTACCCTGGATAAGCTACGAGAAGTAGTACAGGAGCGAAATGTTAAGCCTCCGCAAGCCTTCTTTGCACTATTCCTAGCAGCAGCTGCTGATGCAGGCATACTTAACCAAGGAAGCATAAGCTTCTTTGCCAAATACGTTGCGCCCAGACTACGAGACTACCTAGTGGCGATGAACCTCTACGAAAAGCCCGAAGGCAGTACAGAGGAGAAGCTAAGAGCGATACTCAGCTCGCTTAACAAGGCCCTAGAGATAAGCACTGAGGCCTCCATAGAGCTAAGCGGCGACGAGGTAATAATGAGAATACGAGGTGACAAATGCCGCTACTGCCCCAAGGGAGTAGGGCTAGCAGAGATACCCGGGACAGCTTGCCCCTTTCCAAAACTCTTCGAGGAGCTAGCACGCCTTGAGGGCATAGACCTAAGGCTGGTAACGAGGCGCGAGAAAGGACGAGTACAAGTAATAGAGAAAAGGAAGGGCTACTGCACAGCGAGATACAAGCTAATGACCCAGCATTAAACGTTTTTCCCTGCACCTAGCCTCCCCCTCCTCGGTAGTAGCTGTCTTGCCGCATCCGCCACCGCCACCTATACGAGGCCCGCCGCACATACAGCCCCCGATAAGGCTAGAGGATGCCGAGAAAGCAGTAAACACAGTCAAGGCAGCACTAGGCTACGTGACAACAACTATTCTGTCCCGCGTAGGCCCGGCGGGCGACCTATGCGTGGACATTGCGTTGCTCTATCATGGGTTCGCGCTCGATAGGATACATTATGACCCGGAGACGGGCACGCCCTCCCCCAAGGGCAGGCCGGTCTGCACCCATCGCTACGGGGACAGAGCGGTAGTAGAGGAGCAGGCAAGGGAACTAGCTAAGCGGATTCCGGGAGAGCTATGGGTCGTGGAGGCAGCTGAGTACCGTGCCCCTGAGAGGGTCTGGGTAGTACCCCTCGCGTGGAGACACTACATCGTAGCGCATGTCAAGGTAAGCAGTGATGGAACAGAGCTAGTCCCCGACTATGGGCTCACAGAGGAGGTTAGACGATATATTGAGTAAGCAGCTACGCAGAATCCTCGACTTGCTGCGCAGCGATGCGCTGTTCTCCATGCTTCTAGTACTATACCTCGCACTAGTCGCGATAACCCGTGGAGAGGCGCTTCGCCTCGAGAGCCTAGTCGATGTGGAGGCTCTCTCACTCATTTACTCAGTCATGCTCGTCTCAGCTATGCTAGAGGAGTCCGGTGCATTCTCCTACCTGGCAGCAAGAGCGGTAAAGGCGTCAAGGGGCTCGCTCACAAAGCTATTATTATACCTCTCGCTGCTATCTGCTCTCAGCGCCTCAGCGGTCATGAACGATACAGCTATGTTCATGTATGTCCCCGTCGCAGTAGTGGCGTCGCGCATGACGGGGACGGAGATGGCACTACTAGTAGCCGTTATAGCTATATCGGCTAACATAGGCTCGAGTCTCACGCCTATAGGGAATCCACAGAACATAATAATATGGAGACACTACCACATAGGATTCACGTCCTTCGTCGCAGGTATGGCTCCCTTCGTCGCTGCTGGTCTATTGTTGCTCTCAGTCTACATAGTCCTAGCAGGCACTAAGGCTGCAAGAGGGTATCCGGCCCCGCCCCCAGTTCGGCTAGAGCCCAGGCTCCTCATCCCAGCACTCATAAGCCTCGTGGCGATAATCTTGCTCGCTGAGACCGGGCACCCTTACCCCGGCTTACTCGTAGCTGTTGCTGCTGCGCTACTAACTAGGCCGAGAGTACTGCTCGGTATCGACTACCTCCTGTTGGCCAGCTTTGCCCTAATGTTCATAGACTTCCATGTTCTCGGAGAGCTCCTCGCCCCGGTTTTCTCGGGGCTTACGGGCCTAGGTACAGTGTCAACTATCCTCGTGGCGGCGGGGCTGAGCCAGCTCGTGAGCAATGTGCCAGCAACAATACTTCTCCTAAACCATGTCAGGGCGTGGCAGCCCCTAGCCTACGGGGTAAACCTGGGAGGAGTAGGACTCGTCACTGGCTCTCTCGCGAATCTCATAGCGATTAGGCTCAGCGGGATAAGTGTGAACAGGCTACACAAGTACCTCCTTCCCTACTTCGCAGCTCTCCTAACATTAGTTGCGCTACTCACTCGGTACTAGTAGAGAGCACTACCTGGCATGGTTAAGCATAATACCCCCGGCTAGGCTAAATCAGCAAAACAGCTCCAACTGCCCGCCACCATAGTCTATAGTGCTATCCCTTGGGTGCAGGTGTGTTGAGCAAGATTGTTGCCGAGGAGGTAGCGCTGCGCCGGGTCATTGTCGACACCCTCGTCATAACGCCTAGTGGCGCTCTTAGCCCGGGGATGCTCTCAGCAGCTGCAGTAGTCGTGGGGCTCTACCTAGGCGCTGTGGGGGGCCTATTAGTAGCTCTTGGACACATGGTCTTCGAGCTACCATACGTGGCTGCCCTTGTTTACTGGGCAGAGAAACTAGAGGCGAGGCTACGTCGCTACGAGAAGCCCCTAGCCCTCGTAACACTCGGAGTAGCTATCTACTTCGCAGCTGGGCTCATAGCGTCGGCGATAACGATATTTCAGCGAGGAAGCGTTCCCATCAACGACTCGTTGTCGCTAGGCTCCTCCCCTCTCGGGGCAATCGCGGCTGGGATAGTGTTCACCGGAGGTAACCCATACTTCCTAGCCTGGTGGATAACCATAGGGCTCCCCCTCATACGGGGAGCAGCCCGCAACGGCGCAGCTGGGTTCGCAGCCATGTATACAGCCCATGTATGGATAGACTATGTGTGGCTAGCAATCCTTGCTGGCCTAGGCGGGTTGCTCAGCAAAATAGCGACCATCTATGCCTGGCTGCTCGTGGGGCTCGCAGCACTGCTACTCTACTTCGCGGCCACAACGACTATACAAGTACTCCGGGAAAAACGGAATAACACTTGATGAGCGAAAAGAGGACCGATGAAGAGGGCCGTGAACCCCTATGAAGAGCCCCGGTGAGCAAGGGGCTGTGAGGAAGTGTTTCAAGGCTGAGGAGCAATATCCCTGCAACCCGTTACCGTGTAGCTTCCGTGCCGCCCCTTCTCCACGGTGGTTCTCAGTCCCTCAGAGCCCAGTATTGCGGAGACCTTGTCTGGGCCTAGGAACTTGGCAGGATAACGGAGCAGCTTCTCAAGAAACGCTATAACCCTGCCCATATTGCTACCTGGGTCCACGTCGTTGACGAGTACGCAGTGTGTGGAGCGAACAGCTTCCCGGAGAGCTTTCTCTGGCTCGGTTGTGTGGTGCAGCGCGTCGTGTATCACAGCTATGCCTGGGGTCTTGTCCCGGATGGGTAGGTGCTCTGCTACTCCTTGCACCAGGTGGCTCCACGCGGCACGGGGAGCTATGTCTAGGAGGCATTCATCTGGGTCAACGACTACATATTCTACGAGGACTCCTTGCGTAGCGAGGGCTTTCCCGAGCCCGCCTGCTCCGCCGCCAATGTCTATTACGAGGCGCTTGTCTCGGAGCCTATGGGCTAGCCCAGAGTATGCCTTTGGGGGCAAAAACTTGTAGAGTAACTTGAGTAATAGGTCACAGTGCATAGCCTTCTCAGCCCAGGCTCCGAGTAAGGCTAGTAGATAGCTGCAAGGCCTAGTAGCCCGGCAGCCAGGTCTAGCGCTAGGAGCGGTATGTGCTGTACTGCTAGCTCGCCTATCTCGCCCTCTGAGCCGACTATGCTGCGGGAGACTCTGCCAGCGCTGAAGAGAGCTACCACAGCTACAAGCGCGTAGCTCCAGCGAAGCCCCTTTGTCACGCCTATTGCGCCGATTATGTAGAGCGTTGCTAGCACTATGTTCTCTGCTACTAGGAACCGGTTTAGGTCAGCGCTGAACAATATCCCTATGTGCCCGGCTATCAGTATAGCTAATACGCCGAGTAATCCATAGTCCAGTGCCTGCATATCCTCCTTGTTCACCCCCGTTAACAAGGAATGCCTTGGAGTAGGTTCTTAAACGTAACTAGTACTGATAAGTATGCTACTCCAAGCTCATCCTGTCAAACAAGTAGCCAGCGACAATCACCAAGCCAGCGTCGAGGAGCAGTAGTGCCCCCAGGTCTATCCATGGATTTATCTGCGCGACACCGACCAGCCAATACCTAGTAGCGTCGACGCTATAAGTCAAGGGATCCATATAGGCTAGGAGCTTGAGCCACCACGGC
>JALVKZ010000128.1 GCA_027033675.1 Pyrodictiaceae archaeon
AACCAGTACGGGCTCCTAGGCTCGACAACCAGTATCATGAAGGGCGTAGCGCTGTAAGTAACCCTGCTGATAACGAGCCTATGCCTATCGCTACGAAACCTCGGCGGCCTAAAATCTAGCTGCTCGCCAGGCGCCGCGAAGACCCCGGTTTCCCGCGAGTACAATAGCTCCCGTGACTCTCTCCCATCCATGCACTTCACGACGTAGTTGTCCCTACCCCTCTCGAAGACTGTATCAAGGCCTCTCTCCGAGCAGCTACTAAGCACCGAGAGCACCAGTGATACTGCACGAGGCGTCCAGAACCCCTTGGGAACCTTGCCATAGCTAGGTAGCCGTAACGGGGGAAGAAGGGAGACGTAGCCGCTGCTGCTCCGGGCCACTGGTAGCAGGGACGAGAACCTTGACTCGGCTAACCCGCTACTAATACCGTGGCCTAGCGTAGCTGCGGCCGCCATTATTGCTGCATGCAGGCTCGTTGAGTCTATATAGCCCTCGGCTAAGCTAGGAGAATAGCTACTAAACTGGGACTTAAACTCAACTACAGCGTACAGGTAGCGCCTCATCGATAGAGAAGAGGTGCTCAAGGCCTCAACTACCCTTTACTAGGGCATGCAGCCGCGACAATGTCGCCACTGGGCTCTAGCTCGGCAACAGGCGTGGGTTTGCCTAGTAGCTCTCTCCCCCCGAGACCCGGGGCCTCGTAGAACACTAGCCGCTCTACACTAATCCCGACCCTACCGTAGCCACGGCTAGTAGCAGCACCGAGGCCAAGGGACTCGGCGAGCCTAAGCCCACGGATAACGAGGCCCAGGTTCCTCTCGACACACAGCTGCTTCTCGCGGGGACAGGGCTCGCAGTCATTGTCGTAGACTAGTAGCTGTATACGCCCCCTGAACACTACCCCGGGCTTAACGCGGACCGAGAGACGGGGATCCGCTGCAGCAGTCAACCTATCGATCCTGTTCTCGGGCTTCTCCTCCAAGAAGTCGCTCAGATAAACTGGGCGCTCAAGGCGTTCATAGAGCTCACACACATAGCCCTCGTCCGGGTACAGGTCCTCAACGTAGAGACGCGTAGGAGCAAGATACTCCATTAGCTTCTTGGCACTACTCTCTTCGAGCTGCAGTTTGCCCCGGAGGTGCTGTATGTAGTTGAAGCTTGCATAGCCAAAGACCTCGTCTACCGGGCACCTATTCACGACATCCTCCATGAACTTGTGGCGCGCCTCCACTTCATCAACATAGCTACGGGAGAACGCATCGATGCTACGGACGTGCTGGAATACCTTGCCATCAGTAGTGACGTACTCCATCCCGAGAGCCTGCTCTAAGAGACTCCTCATACGCCCCTTCAGGCTAGAGCCGGGGATATACGGTACCTCTACACTAAGCCTCTCATCGCCGCACTCGTAGTAGCGCTCAATACTCATAGGCCATACATCGGCGCCGCCTATACTTAGCTGGGCTTGGCTAGGCTTACGGATAAGGAGACCCGTCTTAACCCTAACACTTAGCTCGAACTCGTAGAAACCCCGGAGAGACCTCTTTAGAGAGAAGAACCCAGGCTGACTCACGGGGCACCTCACCTTCCTTGCTATTCTTAACGCGACCTTACACCCACTATTAGGGAGTCGAACACGAGACGAGCCCTCCGCGCAACACGCCTAACACTGGGGTCGCCGCTGCGTATTAGCTCGGCAAGCATCCTTACAACATCAGCAACGATGTCAGCTAGGCACCTACTAATCTGTCCACGCTCAGCCTGATAACGAGCAAAGACCTCGAGACCAGCAAGCTCAGCGAATATCTCGCTGCCATGCCTCCCTTGCGCGATACGATCGAGGATACTAGTAGCGGCCTCATGTATTCTGCGAGCAGCCGAGGGAGAGCTAGCTATACTGTTTAACCGCCCCCGTAAGATATACTCAACTAAGTTAACCTCATTGACCCCGCTATCGCTAAGGTACTGCATAGTTCTATCAAGCCAAAGGCCTCTACAGGACCGTGTCGAGTAATAGCTTGTGGTTTGAATAGTTGAGCTCAAGGACGGAGGCACCGCTACTTTATAGTCTTTATCCATAGTATAAATATTTATACTTCCCAGCCTATAATGGGGGGCCAAGATAGCGGGGATAGGAATAGAGAACAGGGACTCAGTGCCCCTATTCGTATACAGCTGCATAGAAGAGCCCAAAGTCATAGGGGAATATCCCGCAGAGTGTAGTATAGAGGTGAAGCGGGGACTCACAATACTCGAATGCTGTACATTAGAGAGTCTCGTAGAGCTTGTATTGAGGCTTATTGAGGCCGGAGTCTCTCCTCTCACGCCGAGCACGTGGATATGTGGCCCTAGTAGAGAGCTAGGCTTGGTAGTCTTCACGGAGCCTTCTCGCTGCCCGGAGACTAGCACTAAGAGTATAGTGGTTGGGTGCCGCAGCCTAGCCCCCTGTACCAGGGCATACACTGTGCTAGAGGGTGGTAGGAAGTTCTCGGTAAAGCGTAGAAGGGGCTGCTTTACTGCATCGATAGAGCTAGTGAGGGATATATCACTTCAGCAAGTTATACATGATCTCTTTATGAGTGAAGGGCTCCTTGGAGAGGTATTTATTCTTTCCCCGCTAGTTATTCCCTGGTTTCCCCGAGGAAGAGGATTATGGGTAAATGGTTGCTTGAAGTAACGGGCTCTAAGCTTTTCGGCGACGATTTCAAACTAGAGGTAGACGATTATACGGTGATTGCTGGCTTTAACTCCGCGGGTAAGTCGATAATAGCTAGAACAATATATGCTCTTGCCCGCCGGGATGTAAACGAGCTCGATAGACTGTGGCGGAAAGACAATGCCTCTGTATGCCTACATACATTACGCGGCAACCTATGCTACGCAGGTGGAGAAATTAGGGGAGATCTAAGAGGCGATATTGTAGCGTACATGGCGCCTGATTACCGTATAGTGCTGCGCCAGAGCCTCGCCATCGAGAAAAGCATCAGCGAGAACCTTGGGAGAATGGAGCAAGATGTTGACACGTTATGCAACATGATTGACTCCTTATCCGTGTACATCCCCGAAGAAGAATATGATAGGATACAGGGGCTTAGAGAACTATGTAGGAACCTGCAGCAACACATTAGGGATCACGGTAATGTTCTAGGGAGCTTTATGCGTCCATTACTCGCTGAGGCACTGGTCTATAAAGCTAGGGCTAATCCTTGGCTACTTAAGAGGCTCTTAGATGCCCAAGAAGAGAGCGTTGAGAGAGCAGTAGATGCACTTAATGAGCTACTGGGAGACATTGACGAGAAAATATCCGCTGAGGACCTAGTTCCCCTAAACGTTGACGTAACTATATCGGGTACGAGACACGTAGGAGGACCCGCGTTATCAATAGATACCGAGAACCTTACCCTCTTAGTACAAGATAATAGGCTTGCAGCCACGGTGCCCCCGGACATAGTCTCCTCGTCGGTAGCATCCTACTTGTTGCTAAGCATTCTGCCATATGTCTTTGCACAGAGAGAGGATACAATAGTCGTGGTTATAGAGGAGCCCGAGGAGGCGTTTTCTCCTCCACAACAATTCTTATTTGCGTATATCCTTGGTAGATACATAAGGCTGCTACAGGGCAGCGGGAAGGAAGTTAAGGTTGTCTTAACTACTCACTCGCCTTACATCGTTAGTGGTGCATCCCGCTTCGACGCCACGATATATTATGCGCGCTTCAGCCGCGCAAAGAGAGCCTTCTACTACGAGCAGAGGCCCTATGCCGCCTTTGCTCTCGCTGAGGCACTAGCTCTCTCGCAGCGTCCCTTGGAGGAAGAAGAGCCTTGACCAACCCTAATAGAGACGTTACCGAGAACTACGTCTACATCATTGACCTAGATGTATTTAACTTGTGCAATAAGCACAGCGACCCCGCAGCACAGGACTGCAGGATTGATAAGAACTATGCTCGTGAAGCCTGCGAATCACTCGACAAAGTATTCGGTAGCGGGGACTGGTCGAAGGGGTTATGGAAACTAGTAAGAGCTATTAATGCATACAATGCAAGGTCTTCTAAGGGCTATGGTGCTGCAATAATTTTTCCCAATCTCGGAGAAGCTGCTTCGTCTGCTGGGTTAGCGGCCCGTTGTCTCGGAAGAGTTCAGTTTATTTGCAAGGATTGTCTTATCGGAAGGATATTGTCCTTGCTGAAAGAATCAGTGTCACAGAGAGACGCTATTTGCTTGTTTAATCCTCGTATTAGGTGCAAGGATCTCGACAACATGGTTCGGCGGTGCTATAGGGAGGCCGGGCATAGCGATAAGTGTCGGCGAGTCATCAGTGCCATAGAGTGCATAGTAAATGAGCTCGGGAACATGTATGGGAGACTTCGTGCCGATATCGGTGTAGCTGTTTTCTGCGACAGGGAGGGCTCGCTGTGTAGCAGTATAATAGAAGAGGGTGACAGGACTAAGATTAGGTATATCGAGCTAGGCAGCGGCCTTGGCACCGTCTGTATAGCTCACAGCGATGATTAGTGTATTGCTTTATTGTAGGGGTTCTAGCTCTACTTCTAGCCTTTTTATCTTCATCCATCTCCTGTGCTCGATGACTCTTATGGCTTTGTCGCCTGGTGCCTTGAGGTAGGTTCTCCTATCCGGTTTTTCCTGGACCAGTTTCCTTGCCTCCTCCTCGTCCTCTGTTACGGCAACGGTGTCCATCCACGCTATTATTAGGTCTATGCCTGCTTTCCTTGCCTCCCGGAACAGCTTGTATAGGAGCGCTAGTGGTAGTGCCTGGATAACTATGTATCTCACGTCGTTCCTGGCCCACGTCTCTACGAGCTGTGGTATTTCGTCCTCTTCTATCTTCGCTACTTGCTCGATCGCGTCTATGCCTTTCTCCCGGAGCTCCTCTACCTGGGCCGGCATCATCCTATGTCTTCCAATGACTATTGCCCTAGGCATTCTGCTCCACACCTGCGCCGAGAAAACTGTCTAGAAGAATGTGTAAAGTATTTATATTTTGGCTAGGGAGCATTTAAGAGAAGAGGCTGCAGAACGTTGCCTACCCCGAGTAATGACTGCACCATACTGGGGTGCAGAGTAGCCTACTGTGCGCCATCGGTAACGATCCTTCCTCCCCAGCTCGCCTATGTTCTCAGCGAGGCACTGCGCGAAATAGACCTAGTAGTAGAGCTTGATTGCGGGAACGGTTTTCGTACATATTTCCTAGTAGAAGAGGTCAGCGAAGCCAATGAGGCCGAGAAGGTTGCGGCACGCGATCTCGACCTAGGGCTTAGCCCGGTCTACATGCTCCAGAGCAAGCATATGAGTGTTTTCAATAAGCAGCTGCCCCTAGGGGCCCCGGTAAGGCTGCCGACTAAATCCTTCAAGCAGCTCCTTAGGTGCTGCCTACAAAGAAATAACGCGGAGCAAGGAGAGGGGCTGGAAAAAGCCCTCATGGATCAGTTCTTCGAGGAGGCCAAGTGCCGCCCGGAGCTAGTCAACGCGCTACACTACATGCTGCTACTCAGTAATAGTGAACTCTCTGAGCGCGCTATGAATGACTTAGCCGAGATACTCCGGTCTGGTCAGCGAGGCAGCCAAGGCGACGATGCATGCAAGGATATTCTCAGGCTCCACGAGTGCATCCCCAGCGATTCCATCCGAGACGCTGTGGAGGAGGCCAAGCAAATCAACGAGACTGATGAAGGAGTGCTAGTGATTCTACCGCAGTACCGTAGAGCCACTAGCTCGTCACCCACGGAGGAAAAAACCATACGCGGAGCAGTAGACGTGGCAGCTGGGCTGGCGAAAGCACTGAGAGTATTAAGGATACTCATAGCCTCTAACGAGCTCATAAAAGAGTCAGCGGAGACAATAGAGTCCGAGCTAAGAAATAGACACCATATGGAGGCATGCGTTGCCGGTATCGATTCGGAGTACAGAGGAAACAAGCTAGGAGATCTTATAGCAGGTTATAAGCCGAGGGCAGTGTATCTCTTACCCCTCTACGACTACTCCAAGCAACTCCTAAACAATATTATATGCACCTTGACGAGGACACAAGAAATAGGGCATATATGCTTCATACTCATGCCCGAAACCCTCATAGCGCTAAGTAAAACGGGTGATCAAAACACTCACAATATAGTAAGGATGTTCAAGTCGATGAAGGCGCCTAACTACGTAAAAGAGGTAATTGACGAGGAAGGACAGCTCAGAGTACCACAGAACACTTCGTACCATTTATACATCAGGTGTCTAAGCCGCGACAGCGACGCCTTGCAAAGAATCGCTTCCTGTAAATAATGTAGACTCGGGGGCGTGGTTGCGTTGGAGCAGCTTCTCCTAGGGATCAAGCCCAGTGGGGGAAGCTTCTTCGGGTATCTGTTAAAGTATCTCAGCTATACGAGGTATAACCTAGGATACGAGGATAGCGGAGATGATGCTATCTATATCGGCCATATCGCCCTTGGCTCGAGGGTTGCTAGGCTACTCGGCCTAAAGCTAGGTCATGGCAAAGGGGGCTCCGGCGCCATAGCTCTTAATAGGGCCCTACTATATCTCCGGGCTTATCCCCTTTCCCTGCTGCCGAGCGACACGGTGATAGCGAATATAATCTCTAAACCCCTTGATACAGTTTATGATCCGCGATACATGGCTATGGCTCATTTATCTGTGCAGAAGAACCTAGCAGCTATACGCAGAGATGGTATCAGCGCTGCCCTGGAGACCCGTACCAGTGAGCTAGGCGGCGACCCCTCAGCAGCCCTTCTCGCAACAGCCCTGCTCTCCGGCCTAACTCGGCAGGGTTTCGAGCTCCATGCAGCAGCTGCTCAGAACCTAGTAGCTGGCTACATACTCGGGGAAGTAGGGGTAGATGCCGCCGCCAAGGGCATTACAGCCCTATTCATAGACCTCGTCATCTACTACCTAGTAAACATACTCCACTATAAGCGGGGAGGAACACTAGGCGGCGAGCTACTACACAGCATAGCCGTAGACCCTATCAAACAACTAGTAGATAAAATAGATGAAGCGCCCAGTGCCGTCCGGCCCGAGGAACTAGATGCAACAAAATACCTAGAGCACATATATTCTATAGCATCATCGATGTGTTCACATCTCTTAAAAACACTGGGAGAAATACCGTTAATAGATAGAGACAGGGATCCCAAGGAAGTACTAGAGAAGATCACACATTTACTGGAAGAACTTAAGAACGAGCTACTAGAGATCGAGAAGACAATATACAAACAAGTACTCGATTTCCTCAGAGTAAAGGATTTCCAAGTACAGGATACTAGGACTGAGCCCCTTATCGGGAGACTAAGCATACTCATACAAAGACTAAGCGACATAGCCGGGGACGATTGCATCCCCGTAATAATGCTCACGGGCCAGTCATCGGGCTACGTGGTCAAGCTACTCTGGAGGATGCTAGGCAGAGAAAAACCACTATACATCGCGTGGACACCGTACACGCTCTTAAACCTCCAGAACACGGTAGATATACTCGATATAATGAATAAAAAGGATAAAAACAGGGGCAAGAATTACTACATATTCCCTCTAACACACAGCGACCTCTACCTAAACGAGTACATGGGGAAACAAGTCGCGAAACACATCAATAGAGCCTCGGGCAACGGAGGCAAGCCAGTCTGCGCCCTACTACAGGGAGCCTCGCAGACAGTCTACCCCTTCGCCATAGGCCTCGCAGAGAACACAAACGGCATAAAGATAAAAATAATATAATACTCTGCCGCGCACGAACCCTATACTACCAATTACCTCTGTTTTCAGCCTTGCTCCCTAAACCCGCATCAGTCTATACAAGCCCCTATACGTTTCCTCATAATTAAACTCCTATCCCGCTCAGCCTGCTTGATTTTCAGAGGGTCTCCGTATTTTGGTGCGCTTTGGCCGCGCTCTATGGTTATCCTTATACCACTCTTTTCACGTCCCCCCCGAGAAACTCGCTTCTGGGAAGTTCGCATGCCTTGTCTTAATGGAAGGAGGAACATAATGGTAGGCTAGGTCACTGAAACTTATGCCTCGTGTAAGCCTTCTCTCCTCGGAGAGACAGAAATGCCTAATCCTTTTCTTCTTCGTCTCTCTGCCATCAGGGCGTGTCCCCATCTCCTGGGAGGAGCACAGGTATATGGCCTTAATTGTCATGCTCTACTATGTGAGCCTTGTTCACAGCTACGAAGCGGTTTGTATTGAGGTACAGCTAGAGGGGCCTTATTGATACTGCTGTGAGGTCTTTGGGGCCTCTTCTCAACCATGTCTGCTCCATGATGGTTTGGGACATGCATGATGTCTGCACTGCTAGAAGATCGTGGAGAATATATCTATTTCTTGTAATGTTTGTTTGAGTGTTTTTCTCCCGCTTGTCGCTATTTCTCTTAGCCTTGTTGCCACGTATTGGCCTGTCTCCTGCCCGGTTGCTCCTATGCTGTATTGGAGTTCTCTGATTACTTGTTTGGTGTACCCTCGGGGCCTAGGGTCTTGGGCTCTCTTGTCTAGTGTTGTTGCCGTTAAGTAGTCTGCTAGGCTTAGTAGTCCTGTTAGCGCTGAAGCGGTTAGTGAGAGCAGTTCCCTTCTCACCCTGTATGTTTTTTGAAGAGTTCTTGCAGCATTCTCTACTGTTTGGGGTCCTTCTAGGGGCTTGTAGTCCTTGACAAGTCGTCGGAGAAAAAAGGCTATTATCTCTGCCTCTGGGCATCCATCCTCTAGCTCGCTTGCCAGTATCAGTAGTTCCTTACTACTTAGCCCCGGCACCATCTGCCTATGTGCTCGTGCTACGCAGTAGCCGAGCGTCCTCATGGCGTGATGATGTCTCAGCGCCGCTGTAGCGGCAGCTACTGCTAGTAGCTTTCCTCTCCTCGCGTCATCCGCTATGGTCTGAGGCGCTAGCAGCGCATCAACTACTTCATAGACTATTTTTCCCGCTACTAGCTCGTGGCAAGTAAAGCTTGGATGCCCCCTCCTAACGGTTACCTGGAACCTCTTAGCAGCTTTACCAGCGTCGTGTAGGAGGGCGGCAACCCCGGCAGCAATGAGTACGTGGCTAGGGCTGGCTCTAAGCCTCCCAGCTATGACTCCTAGCTCCTCACTGAATAGGCCTAATAGGAGCCCAGCCACGTTACAGCTGTGCTCCCCGAGCCTTACCCCGTTCCAAGCATAGAGAGCCATGGCTATCAGGCCACGAGCCCTACTCCTTCAATATATGATTCTTGTCTCACAACGGGTAAGAGCTGGTAGCCTCGGAGCCCGTGCTTCCTCGCGACCTCGCCTAGGAGCCGGGGGTAGCGGTCTAGAAACGCTTGGCAGCTCCTAAGCATTCCCAGTAGCTTCTCTCGGGGAACTTTATCCTCAATAATTTCCACTCTATCGCCGTAGGCTATGAGTACTATCCTGCACTCTTCATTGCTGCAGTCGAGTATCTTCTCGGCTCTCCTCCTAGCTAGTAGGGATAGGCTAGCTTCCAGGTGATCGTAGCTGTCTTGTCTCTTGGGCACGGCGAGGGTTATGAGTGAGGAATCTCTGACGAGGCTGCAGTAGCGCTGAAGAAGCGTCATCGTGGGCCTTGATGAGGTTCTGGAGATGCTTGTCAGGCTTAGGTAGAGGAGATTGGTATAAGCTGCGTAGCCTGGCCTAGGCTTTTCCCCAGCTCTGTCCTCAGCTTGCTCGACGAGTACTCGAAAACTCCTAAGCCTCTTATCACGATTCTCTCTGTCGTCTAGGAGCCTCCACTCAATACCGTCTCCCACCTCTTCTAGTTCTCTTAGCAACGACAATGCATCTCTAGCCACGGTACCGTAGGGATGGAGCTTATCTGGCTCATAGATTATGACCTCGGGTGGCTCCTCTCTGCACTTCTCGAGGGTCTCTCTGCTCCTACAAAGCCTCCCAGCTCTCTGTGCAAGGCTACTCGGAGCGGCCGCCTCCGTCACTAAGGCCTCTGCGTCAACGTCTACACCTGCCTCTATAACCTGTGTAGCAACCACTACCCTGGCCCTGGGCATCCTTCCTACTGCTGCTTCACGGTCCTTCTCGCTAAGCCTTCCATGAATAAGGACGACGCTTTCCCTGCCCAGGCGCTCGGCGACGTATTTGTAGACCTCTATGGCGGAGCTCACAGTGTTTACGCTGATCAGTACCCTTCTACCAGTCTCGGCGAGCTCTATGGCTCTCTCCCAAGCAGTGCCTTTATCGACAAGGCTTGTCCTCCAGTCAAGGCTCTGTTCCTCCTCGTACTCCCTGTCACGGATAGATGTGCATCCCTCGTGGATGCAGCAGGTTCTACAAACAGCCATTATCTTGCTACCAGTCCTCCTTGCCACATCCCTCATCAAGCTCCGCGGCATAGTGGCTGTTTCAATTACTACTGGTAGCTCTGCTCGCGCGAAGACACTTAGCACGAGGCCTAGGAAGAGCCTTGAGAGAGGCGGCTCCTCAGCCCATGGCTCAGCATATAGGTGGGCTTCGTCGAAAACCGTTAGCGAGGAAAAAATAGCTGCCCGGGGAAGCTCATAGTGACCCTCGAATACGTCTCTGAGGACACCGCTGAGCTCGACCACGGGTAGGCGGGCAAGATTAAGGGAGAAGCTATCAAGAGTGGTGACAACTGCTTGGCGCAGCATGAAGCCAGAGTAGTCCTCGCGGCTAATCTCGAGCCCGGCCAGGAACCCGGCCCTTTCGCCTAAGAGGCTCTTAAGGAACTTGAATTGCTGCTTAACAAGAGCCCTTAGAGGTAGCACATGTATTACTCGGGCAGCGATACCAGTGTCCCTGCCCTCCTCTAGGAGCCTGGGAATGGACTTGCTCTTGCCATAGCCTGTGGGGGCCACAAAGATAACGCTAGATCCGCTGCGAACAACTCTAGCCAGCTCATCTATACCGGGACGCTCCCAAGGCTTCCTCAAGGCTCCTCAAGCCACGCTAAGCACCTGGCTCGTAGCTGCCTCAGCTACAGCGCTAGCTGCTCGGAGAAGCGAGTCACGCACAGCCTTCACGTTCTTACACGAATTGCTCTCAGCGGCTCCTCGGAGGAGACGAGCACAGTCATAGAGATACACGTTGTTACCAGTAATGGTGTAGAGGAAGAGCTTGCCCAGGCAATGCCCAGTAGCCGTTTTCCCTGGATCCTGCTCTCCTCCACAAAGGCCCTGGGAAACTGCTCTACGGAGTAGCATGCTTAGCGCCGCTAATGGCGCCGAGCCGAGAACGCATAGGGGCTCAGAGATAGAGAGAGGGGATAACTCGTTAAGTATAGGCCTATTCCCCGCCTCAGATACATTAGCGAACAATAATTGGTCAAGAACACTACTAGCTCCACACAGCTCGCCCGGTTCAGCCCCAAGTAGTTCTGCTACGAGACTTGCAACGTAGAGTACTAGTAGTACATCAAGGCTGATAGGTAGCTCAGCGACCCCTCGCCTCGCCAGTAAGCGGCCAAGAGGCTCGAGACGGGTACCGCTCCCCCTCATGGCGGCGACAGAGTAGAGCTCCATAACGGCCTCGAGGTCCTCTCTACTAGCCTCAGACAAGGGGATGAGGTACACACCGTTATCGCCTACTTTTCCAAGCTTGGATAACAAACCGCCTACAAGGGCTAGGGCGAGAGACGAGGGCGCGGCCTTTCCAATCTTGTCGCCGAGCGGCTTACCGCCCCTCATTGTTCGTGCCTTCTCGAACAAGTTGAGCTTCATGAGGCCCAGGGGCACGACTTGTGGCTTCTCAGGATCCAGGTCCCCATTAATGAGTTGTTCAGCGACCAGTTGTGTTGCTTTGTCCCACTTCTTCTCGTCTTTTGACAATTTCCTGCCAACCAGCTTCTCCACCGGCTTATAATCGTTGCCGAACATTCGGGGGGCTTGTACAAGCTTATCGGATAACAAGTCCACGGCTATGCTATAGGCAGTGGACAAGGCTTCTATGAAGTCGTCTCTGCTCTTGAATAAGACCCTATCAGGCTCTATCGCTTCCACCAGGTAGGGTGGGGCAATGGATAGTGCTAGTAGCTGGAAGCTTCTACCCATCCACCCTGGCGGGAAGAGCTCGACACTATACAATGCTTAGGCACCTCTAGTAGCTATGCACAAACCCTTATCCGTGTCCAAGCAATAAGCTACAGAGTCTTGGGGCTCGAACACCGCAGGCTCGCTAGGCGGGAATAACAAGACACGGGTTGAGAGTGGACTGCTGGGTACAAAGTAGTCCTCATAGCTTGGCTGAAGCATTTCCCCACAGAAGATCCTGGGCTCTAGCCTCCACATAATAATAGGCTTGACAGCCTCTATACTGATAGGCCTTACTAGGCCCCTTTCCTGGTAGAGGATCGACGAGAACTCCTTCCTCAAGGCCTCTGGCTCGCCCACCCAGCTATCGAGAACAGATACTAGGCCCTCCTTGGATCCAAGCCTCCAGCCAGCACGCGCTATCTGCTCGGCTAGCTCCTCGATACTCGCATCAGCCTCCTCTGCCAGGCCCTCGGCATCAACCACTATACTTAGGTAGAGCCGGGCCCCAGGCCCATACACGGCTCCAAGGGCTTGCACGCTCCAGGCATAGGGCTCCCATTCCTTCCTCTTCCTCTGATACGGCAAAGACAATACCCTTGTCACGTCACCGTGGAGACTAAGGGCTACGGGGCTTTCTGGGTCTAAGCCAGCGGCGGCAGCCAGAGTGTGCTTTGCGAGGAGACCTGCTGGGCTGCAGTGCTTCGCTAAGCCGTACTCCGGGAGCCCTAGGAGCCTCGCTAATGGCTCGGCATAGAACCCGATAATGGACGTGGGCGGGGGTAATGGTAGTGAGGGCTGAGCGGCTGATAGCCCAGCATAACGTACACTAAACCCCCAGGCTAGCTCAGCCTTGCTGACAATCATGAGTGGTTTCAAGGCGCTGCTAACCCTCCCTAGGAGCACTGGCGTCGAGTAAGACTATGTAGCAGTGCTTTAATGCAAAAACGATGAGGGCACGTTATTCACTTATGTGTGTATTTAGCCTAGCTTCTCTGTTATTCTCTTCTTTGCCTCCTCTATCACATCTATATAATTGCTCTTACCTATGATCTCTACTCCCTTATCC
>JALVKZ010000129.1 GCA_027033675.1 Pyrodictiaceae archaeon
CCAGTTTGTCTAGAGCGACTGCTCTTATCTCTCTCAAGCTCCGATCAATAACTCTTGCAAGCTCTATTGCGTTCTCATCCGGTGGGCCCGGCTCGAAAGTAGGTGATGCTAAGGGAACGAACTCCGCGTGCACGACGAGCACGCCTTCATTAGGGGTGTCGGGGAACGGCGCGACTATGTCCGTCTTAACGCCTACCAGTACAACCGTGTGGCCTAGGCGGATAAGCGCCGAGCCTTCAGCCTTCTCGACGTAGCCCGGTACTATCTCTATGTTCCTTATCTCGTCTAGCCGCCTACCATCTAGCCTTACTCCGCGAGCCAGTAGGGTCTCCATTGTATAGCGCTTAAGCTTAGGCATAACTGGTTGGAACGAGGGGGTAATACTCATGGTTATCAACCCGTAGTAGATGTTTCAGCTTCTACATACTTTTTACGGAGAGCCTCCTTTTGCAACTTGTAAATCTCGAGAATACCCCTACGTGCGAGGTCAAAGGCCTTGATAAACTCATCGTGTGTAAGCACGCCATTGAGCTGGAGCAACAAGACCTTGTCAAGGCTAGGCGCCATTGCTACTGGCATGTCCGCCTCGGCATAGTTGTCCTCAACCTCATTTATATCTAGCACGAGGACGCCGTCAACCTTGCCGACAGCTACGCCTGCAACAAGATCCCTCATAGCGATACCCGCGTCAGCTAGGGCAAGGCTAGCAGCAGTGATGGCAGCCGTTCTTGTACCACCGTCTGATTGAAGAACTTCCATATAGACATCTATCGATGTACGTGGATACATCTCGGTCAGTACTACGGACTCTAATGCCTCCCTAATAACCTTCGATAATTCCACCTCTCTCCTGGTAGGCGCTGGTGTCTTTCTCTCCTCTGTTGAAAAAGGCGCCATGTGGTATCTGCAACGAATAATAGCTCTATCGGGTAGGGCTACGTGGCGTGGAACAGCTTCTCTCGGGCCGTATACCGCTGCAAGAACCCTGGTAGCACCATACTCTACTAGCGCGGAGCCGTCAGCGTTGCCAAGCACGCCGACCTCTATCCTTATGGGCCTTAGCTGCTCTGGTAGCCTACCATCTATCCTGATAGCTACCTTCTCGCCGTCTCTCTCTTCCCACCGGATGAGCGTGGGTTTCTCCGCTCCAGTACCACCCATTGCCTAGACCCCTCTCCTTTCTCTTTCTTTGCGGATAAACTCCCTTACTCTCTCAGTTAGCCCCGTTGTATGGGCTTCTGCTTCTATCTTCTTTATCGATAGTATGAGTACTTCCTCTATGTCCTTGTTAGGGCACTTTATGAGTATCCGGCCATTTTGGCCTACGAGTATCTCGCATCCAGTCTCCTTTATCAGCATATTCACCATTGAGCCCTTCTTGCCTATGAGTCGTGGAACCCTACTAGGCTTAATCTCGACAATAGAGCCCTCGGTTATCCTTCCAAGTCCCTTACCCTTGATCGTGAGAAGGGGGTCTCTTGCTCTGTCAAATGCTATGACTTTTGCTACTACGTAGTCGCCTACATCAAGGTATCTCTTAAGGCTATCCGTGACAGGGTTAAAGGGTTTATCTAGGGCCTCCTGGACAGTCAATATACCCTTATACGGCGACGATATATCTATCTCCCAGTGCGTTAGCCCTATGTCCTCAACAAGCCCTATCACTATATCTCCTGGCCGCGGAATATAAGCACCCTCCAGGGGGATTATGTTTATCTTGTACTTGTCGTCTGTTTGCTCAACGCTTACTAGGCCCGTTATTGTGGCGTAGAACTTTTTCCCCCTCTTCTCGATGAACAGAGACTCTGCCTCTACATCGTCACCTTCTGCTATTAGATCTCCTGGCACAACTATTGATCGCGGGCTCACGTGTATCTTCGCCAAGGCTTGCTACACCACACTTACTACCTTTACGTCCACATTACCCTGGGTTATTTTACTAAGCTTATCTATGACTTCTTGCTGCAAGCCAGCAGGAATCTCTATCTCTGCCACAAGGCTCCCATCCGTGCGCCAGTTCATGTTCTTTACCTCGCCTAGCTTCGGTAAAACAGAGGAGACTCTCCCCGAGTACTCAGGGGGTACAACTATCTTTAACAAGGCCTTGGCAAGCTTTATTGGTATAATACGGCTAATGGCCCTAATTATCTGGGGTACCTGCTCCTCAACGCTCTTGTATAGATCTATGCCTACCCTGGCCTGCTCCATTGCTGCCTCTATCCTCGCTGGGGGGATAGGGAGCTTAGTCTTAGGATCAATCGCGTTCCTAGCAATGTAGTTGATGATTTGCCTCTTCTTAGCCTCTATGAGCGCGCGTCGCTGCTCAGCAGTTAGTTGGAGCTCTCCCCGGCGAATAATAATAGCAGCTATCTTGACGACATCGTCTGTGCCGAATACCTTACGGAGAAGCTCTGGGGAAGCCCGAAGCCCCTTGCGCAGATCAGTATAAACAGCATCACTAATAACCAGGTCCTCTAGGTTGACTTCTTTGCCCTGCTTATAGTCAAAAGCAAGGTCGGGGTTAACTAGTACCTCGAAACGCTTACCAGCTATCTCGAGCCGCGCAACAACGGGCTCATGCTCGCCCTTACTTTTCCGAGGCATGCTTGCTAGACACCGAGTTTTTCTAAAAGCTTCTGTAGCTCCTCTTTAGTTAATTTCCGGAACTTGCCAGTAGCCTTCTCAACTAAGCCTATCTCTAGCGTCTCGACGCTCGGCCTGCCCTCCATAGCTGAGGCCACTGCCTTTATCCCGAGCAGCATCGCCTCCTCAAGGCTCATGTCATCACGATACTCACGCTGCAGAACCTCTATTGCTTGTGAGCCTCCCTGGCCGAGACCATAAGCCTTATAGCCTATATACTGGCCGCTTGGTTCAGCAACGAAGAGCTTTGGCCCGGTTTCATCAACACCAATAACCATCAATGTTATTCCGAAGGGTCTTACGCCTCCATGCTGTGTGTATATCTGCATTAGGTCGCATATCTGCCTAGTGAGATACTCAACTGGTATGCGCTCACCATAGACGAACTTATATTGGATTGCTAGTTGTCTCGCATAGTCTATCAATACTCTACCATCGCTACCAAAGCCGACAAAGCCAGCCCCGATGTGCTCGTCTATCATGTATACTTTCTCGAGATGCTCTAGGTCAATGAGTGGAGATGTCTTCCTTTTCTCCGCTACAATGACCGCGCCCTCGGGAACCCTTACGCCGACCATTGTCCAGCCACGCTTAGCAGCCTCCATAGCATACTCTACTTGGAATAGCCTACCATCCGGCGAGAACATCGCGGTGGTTCTGTCATATCCCATCATAGCCGGTGGCGCCGGGAAGGACAAGATAACCAGCCCCCAAGCCTAGGAATGGGGCGCGACGGTTTAAAAATAAAAGCATTTCTAGAACTCGCCTAGGTTCAAGTATTAAACACACCAGTAAGCATCCTTCATAGCGGAGCCGGTGATGACGAGTCCGAAAACAGAGACAATAGGCCGCTATGAAGAATCTTCTCGCCCCTGAGGCGCGACAAGTTAATGAGAATCCCTCTTGTATCCTTGTGTCTCATGGGTCTCTCGGGTGCTGCCGGGCCCCAGACACCCACAGCTGTGGGCTGGATGAGGGGGTCTGCGCGCATCCATGTCACAATGTACTACTAGTCGTGATGAGCGCGTCCTTCGTGTAGAGCGCGGAGCGATGACTCCAAGGCCCCATTGCTGAACAAGTAGTTTAGGAAAGGCAGGCTTGGTAGCAATGCAGAGACCTGCATCCAGGGTGCTCCGCGTCCTAAGAGAAAATGCGAAAAAAGGTCGCCCTTGCCTCAGTGTAGCTGTTATTGCTGGCTTGGTGCGTCTAACACCCTCTGAGGTCCGGGCAGTTGTGGAGGAGCTTGAGATCAAGGGCTTAGCCCGGATAAATGGCGACCATGTTTGCTACACTGGTGCTCTTGATCGCGTTGAGGAGGTCTTCCTCGGCCCTCTTATTAGTCGTGTAATGGAGCGTATTCGCTCTAGGCGCGACATAGTCTATAGAGCTGAGGAGGTTAAGGGCTCTGTACCCTTTGTCGACATCGTTATCGCTAGGCGTGATGGCATAATCTTTCTCGTACGCCTAGTGAGAGGGGAGCCGCCTGAGCGCCTCGTAGCTATTGCGAGGAAGCTAGCCAAGGTATCTAGACGCGTCGCAGAAGGCAAGGAGGAGTTACCAATAGGACGTTTAACCCCACGAATCATCGTACCAGTGTTAGTGAGCGAGCACGGGGCTCCGAGGATAATCGAGGGCGTAGTCTTTAAGCCTGCTGAGAAGCTTATTGAGCTTGTGCTTAACCCCTGGCCCGAGATAAATCATCCGCTTACCCGGGTCTATAGAGTCCATTAGAGCTCTTCTACATAGTAGTCCTCAGCAGCTCTCATAGCCATGTCTCGTATTTTCTCGTACTCGGCTCGTAGGGTCTCTGGCCTAGCCCTTGTCGTTACCGGGCCACTCCCTAGCCTACAGTACTCCTTAGTTTGCGCCGCTTCTTCGTATACACCTATTCTTCTACTGATGCTAATTATTTCCTCCTTATCAAGGCCAGCAAGAGGCCTTATCAATGGGATCTGCAAGAGTACAACACG
>JALVKZ010000130.1 GCA_027033675.1 Pyrodictiaceae archaeon
CAAGCTCGCTGCTAGGAAGTAGATTGTTGCGGCTAATAGGCTTGTTACTGGGTCAGCGAACTCGTATGTATTGAAGGTCCCGTACCTTATTAGGTCAGATACATAGGCCATTGGTAGCGCGTACACGATTGGCTTGAGCAGGCTCGGGATAGCCGTGGAGGGTAGGAGGCCGCCAAAGAATATCATTGTAAAGCGCAAGAAGTTTAGAGCTGCAACGGCTTGCACAGGTTCTAGCATTATTGCTAGCCCTACTCCTATGAAGGTGAACGTGAATGAGCCGAGAACAAGCCCGGCTACAAGAAACCATGGATGAACCAGTGGAAGTGAGCCAGTTAGGAGATAAAGCACTACTGCTGCCACAGAGGAGCCTATGAGCCCCATCGCTACCCCGCCAATGGATTTCGCGACCACTATTGCTGAGCCAGGTACAGGGGAGTGGATTAGTAATTCTAGTCCACCGCTCATTTTGTCAAAGCTTACAACTACCTGGGCCATAGACGATGCCGCGAAGAGGAGGGCGATGGCAAGCAGTCCCGGGATTATTCGCCAAGACCCCATCCCTGCGCCATAGTAGCCTAGGAGGATTACCAACGTTACTGGGAAGAGTAGGCCCCAGCTAATAACAGGGGCCTTGGCATAGTACTGCCTAAAGTCCTTAACGACTATAGCTGCTACCGCCCCCGGCCATGAAGGCCTCCTAGCCCTGAGCCCGGTCACTCCTCTTCAGTCCCCTTTATCCTGACGCGAGGCAGCTACATGGACAGGATTTCTCTCCGCGAGAAGCTGCTATTATGCGGGCAAATACCTCCTCCCATTCAAGCTCCTTAACCGCTATCCTCTCGATACGTGACCTGTGGACCCGTGTTGCATCCACTAGGGCAGGGAGCGCCTCGGATACATTGCCAATTATCCTGAGGACTCCTCCCTCGCTAACTACTCGTAGGCCCCGTTTCAGTAACTCCCTTGCAACGAGTTCATGGCTGCTACTAAGCTCCACTACTATCACGGTCTCCTTGCCTCCTAGCATTCTCCTGAGCTTCTCTGGCGAGCCGTGGGCAGCTAGTTGGCCCCGGTTGAGGATGTAGACATAGGAGGCCAGGCTCATAGCCTCGGATATATTATGGGTTGCAAGAACTATCGTTATCCCTTTCTCCCTATTAAGCCTCTTTATCATGCCTCGGAGAACAATTGCGCTTAGAGGGTCAAGACCCGAGCTAGGCTCGTCGAGGATAAGCACCGGTGGCTCGTGGACCAGTGCCGCGGCTATGTCGGCTCTCCTCTTCAAGCCCTTGGATAAGTAGCCATACTTCCTAGTCCTCATCTCCCATATGTCTAGCTCTTCTAATACATTCCTAATCCTCTTCCTTGCCTCCTCGCCTACACCATGGAGCCTTGCTGCAAGCAACAAGTTATCCATAACGCTTAGCTCCGGGAACAACATAGGGTGCTCAGCCACAAAGCCAGTCAATAGGCGCGCAGCCAACGGGTCCCCCTCAACCCGTGAGCCACAAACAACAACGCTGCCCTCGGTGATGCGTAGAGAGCCAGCTATGGCCCGGAGGAGAGTCGTCTTGCCGGCGCCGTTGGGGCCGAGAATAGCTACTAGGGAGCCTTTCTCTATTCTCAAGCTAACACCGCGAAGCGCGACCACGTCCCTGTAGCGCTTAACGAGCCTTTCTACCTCTATGCACATGGTCTACGCCGCCACCAAGGCCACGATAAGGGCCCTGGAAAGAGGCCGCCCCGCACCTAGCCCTATGTATCCCAAATGCTTTGCTACCTATTTACATGTCTACGAGGAGTCTCATACCCCCGGAAAGAAGGGGGACTAGTAGTGTATTTTATTGTATTAACACATATATTGCTGTGGTACGGCGTCTCTCTTATCCAGCAATAAAGTGGAACACACATTATGCATTGTGCTCATAAAAAGAGGTGTATTATTCGTGGGGTTTAAGTTAGATTCCGAGCTGCTGCATAGACTTGTTTTTGAGCCCGGTGTCTCGGGATACGAAGAGCCCATAAGGAGACTCATTATAAGCGAGATAAAGGACTACGGCAAGGTAAGCGTAGATGACGTGGGTAATGTTTTCCTAGACCTAGGAGGCGAGGGCGATACAGTACTGCTCGCAGCGCATATGGATGAGCTGGGCCTGGTGGTAACGAACATATTTGATGATGGGCTCCTTGCTTTCCGGAAGCTAGGCGGGATAGATGACCGCGCACTGCCTAGCCAGCACGTCCTAGTCCTTGGCTCCAAGGGGGCTGTTGAGGGCGTTATAGGGCTTGAGCCGCCCCACTTACAGTTCGAGAAGGAGCCTAAGACTGTGCCGTGGCACCAGCTGAGGATAGATGTTGGCGCTTCTTCTAGGCAGGAAGTAGAGGAGATGGGTATAAGGGTTCTAGACCCGGTTGTGCCGAAGAAGCATTGGAGCGTACTTAACCATGGCAAGTTCCTAGCGAGCAGGGGCTTCGATGACCGTGCAGGAGTCTATGCGTTAATCGAGCTTGCCAAGCTAGTAGCACGGGGAGAGGTTAAGCCGAGGCACCACGTAGTGCTCGCGTGGACTGTGCAGGAGGAGCTGGGGCTGAGGGGAGCATTTGCCATAGCTGCTCGCCTAAAGCCCAAGTACTTCGTAGCAGTAGATACCATGGCTTGTTGCCGCCCAGAGATAACAGGTCCCCTAAAGCCGGGACAGGGTCCAGCAATAAGAGCGCTTGACAATGCCTATGTCGCTAACTGGGGCTTAGTGAAGCGCCTAAGAGAGGTAGCCGAGGAGGAGAAGATACCATACCAGCTAGCTAGCGGCGGAGGAGGCACCGATGCAGCGGCATTCCAGAGAGCAGGGGTAGCATCAATAGCGGTTGTCATGCCAGTGAAGTACGCGCACACAACAACCGAGCTAATAGCCCAGAGCGACATTGAGAACACGGTTAGATTACTAGCAGCTGCTCTCACAAAGGGACTCGCCTAGACTCCTCCTTAGCACCACTAGTGAATCGTCTTGCACGTTTTTCGATAAGAGACTCTTCTCGGGTAGATGCACTAAATGGTGACTAGTGCTTGGTCTATGACGTTGTTACTTATCCTCGCCTCCCCTCTAAGGCTGCTAGGTTCCTAGAGGGGCTACGTTACCGCATGTTTCACTATGGCGAGAAGGAGGAGCTACTGCGTTTCCTCGAGGACACGGGGGCTCGCGTATTTATAGACGTTGGCTTCGTGGTTGACGACAAAGTGTTGGGGCACGCCAGAGGACTCTGGCTAGTGGTTGCTCGTACTAGTGGGCTCGACTACATAGACCTTGAGGCGGCTGAGCGCCGTGGCATCTGCGTAGCTAATGAGCCAGAGGCTATAGCGGAGGCTGTCGCTGAGCATGCTATAGGCCTAGTACTCGCTGTCTCAAAATACATCGTTGCTGGACATCGCTACGTCGCTAGCGGTGAATGGGCCGAGAAGGGCTGGCCTAGGTGGATGAGGGGAAGCATTGTTTATGGCAAGTCTCTAGGCCTTGTTGGCGCTGGTAGGATAGCAGCACTCATAGCACATAGGATGAGATGCCTAGGAGTAAAGAAGGTCTACTACTGGTCTAGGAGGCGTAGACCCGAGCTAGAACTAGTCCTGGGAGCCAGGCGGCTAGTGCTAGATGATCTTTTCTCCTCCTCTGACATAGTAGTAGTGGCTCTCCCGTGTACCCCGGAGACTAGGAACCTGATACGCTACGAGCACCTAGCCAGGTTACCACGCGGAGCAATACTCGTGAACATCGGCAGGGGATGCGTGGTCGACGAAGCAGCATTGGCTAGATTACTAGAGACTAGGGAGGACATCAGAGTAGCTCTGGACGTCTTCTGGCAAGAGCCATTACCGCCCAAGAACCCCTTGGTAGAGAGGTATGGCAGCGACCCACGAGTAGTACTAACGCCTCACATAGCCGGGTACAGCGAGGAATCAATGATAGCCACAGCGATACTAGCAGTCATGCAAGCCAAGCTATTCCTAGAGAAAGGCTGCGTATGGAGCCCCGCAACAAAGCCATGCAGGCAATGCACCGAGAGCCCACCAAGCCTCGATGAAGTAATTAATCTTGCACGCAGCAATACATAAAACATGCATGGTTCCATCCCCCCTCGGCAACCACTATTCAGAGTATTAGCTTAACTTGTATTACCCTCTTTGCGACACCATAGAATCAAGTGGTGTTCAGTAGTGACAGAAGTAGAGGGAATAGTCAAGGGCGGCGTTATTATCCCGCTCAAGCCCCTAAGGGAGCTAGAAGGAAAAAAGGTTAAAATAAAGATAATAAGCGTTGAAAGCATCGACGCCGAGAAGCTATATTCTTATCTGAGGCTTCTAAGGGAGGGCGAGGATGCAGAGGAGCTTTTTGAAATATAACCAAGGTGACATCGTTGTCCTAGAGCTGCCTTTTACGGATCTTCTTGGATCAAAGCTAAGACCTGTACTTGTGCTAAATGCTGTAGATCTAGGTGACGATTTAATAGTAGCAAAGATAACGGGGTCGCCCGGTATTCATAGGGTGCCGATAACTAATTCTGACATAGTAAGTGGTCATTT
>JALVKZ010000131.1 GCA_027033675.1 Pyrodictiaceae archaeon
CCACTATACATGGGATAAAGTGGGGTCACCTAGTCGCAGGACTAGCAATAGCTTCTATAACCACGATAGCTCTTGGAGTGGTGCCGGTGGTAATCGAGCCTTTTGCTTAGCGCCTCTTACCTCCCTTAAGTATGAGCTCGCACTCTGCTCTATTCTTTTCAACATAGTAGCGAATATCTCGGCATATCCTGCAGAGAAAGAAAGATGCAGTACGCACGCTGTGACCTCGCTGTCGTAGAAGGTTTATAGCCTCAGCTGCTTCTTCTACTTCACTCCTAAGCTCTGGTATAGTGAGGAGGAGTTTTAGGTATGCCCCTCCGCGTTTTCCGTTCAAATAGTTTTGGGCAGCGGTAGGCGTTACTCCAAGGATCTTGGCTAGCCTCGTTATGCTGTAGCCGTAGTGCTCTCTCAGTATAATGGCTATAGCCGCCTTTATCGCGGGCAATATGTCCTTGGCTGCCTCCTCGCATGGAGCCATTAGTTTGTCCTCGTTATCCCTATAGCCCATGTTGTGTGGGCTCACTTCTCATACACCTCGATGCGGCAGCCTCTACTACGCCTAGTCTGGTAAATCACTATGGCGCCTGGAGGGATAGCACCTAGCTCTTTCTTCGTGCGCACCAAGTAGACCGGTTTATTCTCTAATAGGAACCGGACCGAGCCAAGGATTACTCCGAGACATACAGCGCATATGAGTGGTCTACGCCTTTTCTCTTTCTCGAACGGGCACCTTGAGTTATAGAACACTATCTTATTACCCTCCTTGACGGCGTTGAAGACTACGACAGGGTAGCCAAGAATCTCCGCCATCTGGCTATGGCAATGATTATGTATGAGGAGCCTATCGAGGCCGCGCTTCTCGAGACCAGGTAAAGGCCTTCCCCTTAGATCCTCCATTATCCTAATAAGGATAGGGAATACGCGCTCAGTTGCCCTAGCCATCATCTCGGCTATCATGTAGAACGCTGTCTCGCGGGGAAGAACCCTGTCTAGGAAATCAGGTATCTCGTAATAAGCAAGCGATTCAAAGTATGCACGGAAAGCCTCGATTAGCTTTATAGATGCGTTGACGCGGGCTATGCAGGCGGGGTCGCATCTCTCTCGTAGCTTATTGAGAGGAAGTAGTTGCTGTGATTGTTGCAAGACGGGGCACCTTTACTGGTACTCGGATAAAAATAGATAAGGCGAGAGAAGCGACTTAGGTATTTCGGTTACATGTTTCCATATTTTTCTACCAAATCAGCTAAATGTTCTACAGCTTTAACTATCTCAGGCTTCGGATCCATGTCGAGCAATGGACCGACGTTTGGCTCGTAATCCAGCACTATCGGGTCATAGGGTATAACTACGACGCTGGTTGGCTCAGGTGCCTTGAACTCCTTGGCTAGTCTAAGAGCACGGTCAACCTCCTTCTCGCTGCGCACCTTGTTTAGGACGAGGTGCACATAGGGTATGCCAAGCTCGTGTGATAACCTCATAGCGTGTGCGGCTACCTGCATACTGTTATGCGTAGGCTCACTAATCACGACGCTCTGCTTAAAGCCCTTAGCTATGGCTCTGCCGAAGTGCTCGAGCCCCGCCTGTGTATCCATTATGACTACTTCGCCTTTCCTTAGGACAAGATAATCCATTACGGCTGCTAGTAATGCGTTCTCTGGGCAGAGGCAACCAGTAGCGGCCTGAACAACAGTACCCATAACTAGAATTGTTACTCCGTCAGGGCCCTTGACCCCGAAGCGCTCAATAACATCACTTACATCTGGGTTGACTATGAGGAATACCCCCCACTCCTCGCCAGGCCTAGCCCCTGTCTTCTCCTCTATGTAGTCCACGTTGCGGCTAAGGGGAACAATCCTATCCGCTACGTCCTTAGGCAGGCCAAGCGCGTTAGGGAGATTAATCTGGGGATCCTCGTCGACAGCCAGTACGCGATAACCTCTCCTAGCCAATATTCTTGCTAGAAGAGCTGATACGGTCGTCTTACCTGCTCCGCCCTTACCAGTAACTACTACTTTGAAGCCCTCTTCTCTGATGCGTTTCCTCTTCTCCTTTGCCGCTTCTCTGAGCCTATCAGCGAGAGCGAAGAGAGCCTCTTTCTTCTTCTTGGTCTCTTTATCCTCGGGCTTTATTATAGGCTCGGAGTCTAACTTAGTCAAGGGAGAAATCTCCAGGTTCTCTAGCCCACTAATTGCCCCTAACAAATAATACCATTTATGGCGTAGGTAAACCCGGTTTATGAGAATTCTAGTTATGCATGAGCACCCTATGTGGCTACATGTACAGAGGTCATTATTAACTATAAACGATGTTCATCCACGTAATAAACGTTATGAATAAATAATATTATGTGATACTTATATCTTTTCTACTACTATTTTGCAGCCCTCCGTGCCATGCTTATCCGTGTAGACAAGGTACTCGCCAGGCTTGAGATACTTCCTTGCCTCAGCATGCCTAGCAGTTATCGCCCGTGCACCTAGGGCTCGTAATACTCCAGCAACTACTCCAGCAAAGGCTGCAAGCTGTAGGCCCTTGGCGTTGAAGGGACACTTGTCGCTCACGAGCTCGAGCCTATTCTCGTTAACCCTTATGGGCTTGAAGAGGCCTATTGAGGTGTCCCCGGTTATTTCCCGAGCAGCTGAGTGGCAGGAGTAGTGCACCTCAAGTACCTTGAGGTAATCGCCCTGGGGTATCTCTACTAGTCCCTTAGTGGCCTCTATTAAGCCGGGTAGCGCCGCTATAGTTGCCTCTGCTAACGCGTCAGCAACTATGCCGAAGCCCGCTGCCCCCAAATACTTCTCAACTATCGCGGGTAGCTGCTCAAAAGCGAGCTTCCGGAAATAAACCTGGTATGCTCTTAGAACCATCATGAGTCTTTGACTCTGTTCATTCAAGCCTAGGGCGCCTCCTCTCCAGGGTGTCCGTGTAACTAGTGGTCTAGCAGTGTAATTAGTTAGTTGCTATAAAGCTGGATACATGGCTTGCTTTAGAACCATGAGATAATAGTCCTAGTATTGGTTCCCAGCACCGCATTACATCGTTGCAACAATAGTAATAATACGTATCACGTACTACATAGCTTAACGGGGTACCGCGTCGAGTGTTGTTATTAGTGTGCGTGTGCCTCGAAGGCTTAAGGAGGAGATGGATAAGCTAAGCGGCTATGTTAACTGGAGCGAGGAAATAAGGAAGTTTCTTGAAGAGAGAGTAAAGGAGCTTCGTAGAAAACGTGTACTAGAGGAGGCTAGGAAGGTCATAGAGAGTCTCCCCGAGCTACCTCCCGGTACTGCTGCGAGGTATGTGAGGGAGGATCGTGATAGTCATTGATGCATCTGCGCTAGCAGAGTACTTGCTCAGGGAACGGGGTTAGCGTAGTATTGAGCACTACTTAGAGAAGGGTGTGTACTCAGTAGATCACGTCGTTGAGGAAGTGGCTAATGCTATTTGGAAACATGCTGTGCTTCGCGGCGCGATTGATGCAGGTAAGGCTCTAGAGCTTTACCGAGCGCTGAAGATGCTACTAGGAGACGTAGTTATTATTGAGCCCCAGGAAGAGTACATGGATGAAGCTATGAGGATTGCTCTCGAGGACAGAATCACCTTCTATGATGCACTATATATTGCCCAGGCTCTTAGCAAAGGCGGTCTCCTTACAGCGGATGAGGGTCAAGCTAGGGTGGCCGAGAAGCTTGGCGTAAAGGTGTACAGAGCATAAGCGGTGTGTGAGAACCGCTTTTGTTATAAAATAGTTGAACTCCATAGGGGGCCTAGGTTGTGTGCTAGGGTATTTTTATGCCTGGTATGCTTGGTGCTTGACCTGTTTCTGCCAGCCTGCACAGCGCTGCTGCGGCTTTGAGTGCTTTCTGGAGTGTTGGTGTGGTCTTTATCTCTATGTTTGCTGGCTCAGTGTTTATTGGCACTGTTATGTCCTTGTAGCCTATTTTGCCGAAGAGCATAAGCGTTACTATGGTGTAGCCCTTCACCTGTAGCGCTACCCTGCCCTTCGCTAGGGCATTTACCGCTGCACATGGTATGTGGAGGGTGTCTATGAGCAGGCTTAGTCTTACCTTGTTGTGCCCGGGGCGTAGCTCTAGGTATGGCTTAAGCCCCTCGCCTACATAGTTGTTGTCTAGGTATAGGCTGTACCAGAGTAGCTTTGCCTTGACCGTGCTATGAGAGGGATTATACACATCTAGTACGAGTGTTACTTTGAGCTGTGTGCCGACTGGGGTTATCTCGGGGCGTTGTGCTAGGGTTACTTGCCACCCTGACCTAGTGTAGTAGAGGTCTGCTATGAAGAAGACTATGCCCAGTATTACTATTATGTAGAATAGTGCTCGTAGCGCGTTCATGGCCTTGCCCAAGCCATGAACACCTCTCTGTTCCCCGATTATTGCCTCCGGCGTACTGGTTTCTGTTCCCTAGCTGTGCTGCGTTATTTCTGCTTACCTCTCCAGCTCTACTAGAATTGAGCATTCTCTGGAGACGCGTGTTTTCGATAGTAGAGATAATTACGCCTACTATGCATACATAGTTAGCCCGGGGGCTAGAGGCTCTTGACAAGCGTCTCGGACCTTCTTAGCAAGTATCGTGGGCTCGTGGAGAGCCTCGGGGGCGTTGAGGAGCAGGTGTTTGGGCAGCGAGGCGTCTTCTCGATTCATGGCTTGCTCGCTGGGCTCTACGCGTACAACGCTGGGCTACGTGCTGGTCTCGACGCGGAGGCATTATTTGTTGCTACGCTCTTGAACGAGGCTACGCGGCTACTAGAGCGCCGTATCGGTGATGTCTGTCCACGCCGCCGTGGAGAGCTATTTGTGGAGGCGCTTCGGGGCGCTGGGTACCCCGAGGAGCTCGTTGAGCGAGTAAAGAGGGTCATTGATGACCCGGTGGCTGCGAGGATAGTTGTTGACGCTGCCTCGCTCGCGAAGCTCACCTTGCTCGGATTTGTTGGCCTTGTCTATTCACGGATAGCTAGGGGTAGCGACTTGCTGGCCGGGTTCCTCGAGGCAGTCTCCAGGGAGCTCACTGCTATGCTGAACCTAGGCTGCCTACTAGGCACAAATGCTACGAGGGAGCTTGGCGAGAAGCTCGCGGAGCAGCTAAGCGAGACAATATTGTGGGGAGTAAGGAGCCTAGGAGAACTAGGAGTACCGATAAGGCTTGCCAAGAAGAGGGTGGGTAGCCGCATCGTCGTTGTCGCGGAGCCGAGGCACTGTCCACGCTGTGGCCACGAGTTAGAGACCGTGGAGGAGACCAGCACGGAATGCGGCGGAATAAGGAAGACTTATCGATGTCCCCGTTGCGGCTGGGAGATGAGAGTCACGGTCTGCCCACCACCGCCCTGCAGACAGGAGGGGAGACAAGCCTAGCACGGGCTGCCTCGCATTTTCCTTAACTGGTACCTTGCCTTCCTTATTGAGGGGTGTCTCTGGGCTTGCTCCTGGTTTTGCTACAGCTAGAGTATTATACTCTGAGTGTAGTACCTCTAGGTGTAACTAGGGTTGCTGGGGATTGGTTGAGCCCAGCGGGTTCGTTGACCGTGGGCACGAGTTATCGCTTCTCGAGGAGCTGTGGCGTAGCAGGGAGCCCGGGTTAGTCATAGTTTATGGCCGTAGGCGTGTCGGTAAGACGAGGCTCCTGCTCGAGTGGGGGAGGGGGAAGAGGCTTGTCTATTACCAAGCTAGTCTATGGGGGCATGAGCAGAACCTCCAGGGGCTAGTCGAGGCTGTTGTCGAGCAGCTTAGCCTCGAGGAGCTCAAGGAGTTTAGGCCCGGTAATCTGAGGGCATTGCTGCGCCTACTAGCCAGGCTAGTGGGCAGAGAGAGACTGGTACTCGTTATCGACGAGTTTAGCTACTGGCTGCGTGTTGCTGAGCCAGTGCTATCTGATATACAGTGGTTTGTTGACCACGTCCTCCCCTCTACTCGGATGGTGCTCGTGTTATCGGGGAGCATTATCGGGCTCATGGAGCGAAGCGTGGCCGGGGCGGGGGCACCACTCTATGGAAGGGCCCGGCTGAGGATTAGGCTAGACGAGCTACCGCCGTGGTGCCTACCCTTCTTCGCACCAGGGTACGGCGCGGAGCAACTGGTTGAGCTGTACTCGTTGCTCGGCGGTATCCCCCACTACCTCCGCTTGGTTGATGACTCCCTGGAGCCCCTGGAGGCCTGGCTAAGACTATTCGGCCCTGGGGGCGTGTTGCAGGACGAGCCCTTGTTCATAATGAGGGAGGAGTTCCGCGACCCCCACCCCTATCTCTCACTAGCCCGGGGCCTCGCGCCAGGCCCGACTAGCCTAGGCAAGGCCGCTAGCGCTGCCGGAATGCCGACGAGCCACGCCTCTAGGTACATGTACGCGCTCGTCAGCCTCGGCTTCGTCGAGGAGGTGCCGCTGCTCTTCTACAAGCGTAGGCGCCTCTACCGCCTAAGGGACAAGGCTCTCCGCTCCTGGCTATACCTGCTAGAGCCCCTGCTCGTCCCAGGGCCTAGGTCGATGCAGAGGCTAAGGGATAGGTTCACCCACGTAGTCGCTACCACGTGGGAGGAGCTTGCCGAGAAGCACTCAACAACTGTGCTCGCCCCCGGCCAGGGAATCGAGCCAGCTATGGCTGGGAAGCTGCTCTCGCGAGGAGAAGAGATCGACTGGGTGATAATAGATAACGATGGGAAGCGGGTGCTAGGCGTTGAGGCCAAGTGGAGCGGCCTGGGCCCCCGTGACGCGGAGATAATAGTGGAGGAGACGAGGAGGAAGATAACGGCACTGCTGCCCGCTAGGCTCCGAGACTACCGCATCGACGTAGCTATCTATGCTAGGAGCTGCGAGGGCTGCGACAACGTTGTTACGCCGAGGGATCTGCCCTGGAAAACAATGTGCAAATAGAGAGGATACCGAGGGAGAGGCTCACTGCTCCCCAGCTACCACGTCGCGGTGATTTGCTAGTATTCTTAGCTTCCGGAGGGCCTCTGTGAACGGTATTAGGTCTAGTGGGGCACTCGTAGTAAGCGCTATCCTTGACTCCTTACAGGCCTCGCTGGCCTCTCTTAGTGCTTGCCTGGTTCGCTCCACAGGGTCAGGGTAGATGCTCCTAGCATTGATTACTCCGAGGCCTATTCCCCCGGGACATGCCTTTCTCAAGGCCTCTACTGCCTTGCTGGGTGCATCAGCGTAGCTTATCGCCACGTAGTCCGCCTTAACCCCTGCTAGCTCCTCCATTGCCTCAGGGCTCGGCGGGTGATAATAGACCGAGAGTATCTTCTCGCCCCCGGTGTTGGCGAAGTACTTGTTAAACAGCTCCCTAACCAGGGCAGCGTGCTCCCTAGTCGCGTCCGGGTCTCCTAGCCAGGGCTCAGCAACCTCGAACCCAGCAGCACCAGCCTCAACAGCGCGGCGAGCCTCCTCTCCAAGAATCCTTGCAACCTCCTCGACAACGTCCTCGAAGCGGAGCCCACCGAGATCAGAGAGCATAGTGAACGTCACAGGCCCGGGAACCAGGACCTTGAATCCATGGCCCTTGGGGAGCCTCGCTGAATACAGCTTGGCGCGGCCAGGGAGAACCCATCTAGCAGGGTCTGGCTTGTCGCGGAACACTGGTACACGGTAGAAGAAGTTGTTGTCAAAGAACCTCTGCAGCCCAGCTATCGCCACGTTCCTCCACGCCTCGGCGAAGGGGCGGAGCAAGTCATGCCACGAGAGAACAGGGTCGCTGACGAGCCTGTAGCCAAGCCCAACCTGTGCACCAATAACCAACAACTCCTCCATGAACATCGTCCGCTCAGCCTCCAAGACCGGCAACACGCCATTATCTAGGTCGCGCATAGCATGCCTAGCATTATCGCTGCGAGGAAACCCTCCCAGCACAAAAGCCTCAACCAAGACCCCCAATCCCCCAAGCCAAGAGAACCACTCGCTACGAGACTGGGGAGTCCCCTAAGCAATAAAAGCACTTCCAGCAACACCGTGTGCCGAGTAGACCGAGAACACTACTGGATATAGGAACCTGGAATCCATATCGCTGGGTTCATGACGCGGAGTCAGGGCGGATACATGTTTTTCGCTTCCACGAGGAGGCGCATAAACCACATATAGAATACGTCCTTGAAACATGTTTATTAATGAAAAAGCGTTGAGGCAGGAAGCAGCCCTCATTCTCTTATCACTTATAGTGCTCGAGACCGCGACTATAACAGGCACAGCGCTAGGCCAGCGAGCTACTAGCCCGCCTCTCCGACTATGTAGGCCAGTACTAGTTGACCTAGCACCGCTCGGGCTAAGCCCTTGGAGGGCTCAAGCATACCTGGTTTACGGTGACTTCCTGGTACCATTGCCTTCGTTCCCTGCCCCTAACGGGGCAGCACCGTATATGGGCCGCTTATGCCCATTAAGTTCTCGGTAAACCCCTCGCTTGTAGACCATGTACGTGGACACATCACGGCAAAATAGGCGGCAAATGAGAACACAAGTGCTTTAGACAGAGCCACTAAACATTGCATTTTATAATTTAGTAAAAATAAAAAATGCATAATATAACACATTTTAATTTAATTCATACATTTCATACATAATTATTTATTCCTCTACATCATATGTTATACTTCTTATAAGTTGCTGGTATCTTCTTGCTATATCTGTACTAGCTACATCGAGCCTATCTAGAACCGCCTTAACATCTATACCGCAGTGATGCTCTACCGGGGTAAATACTAGGGTTCCACCTCCTCTAGTACAAGCTGCCATAAAAAGAATAGGTTCATATTTTACGTAATCGTTAATGCATCTGCTATTAGGACACGCTTTACACGCCTGCGGCGCTCCCGGAGGATTATAGCCATATCTTTCACTTAGCATCTCTCTTATTATATCCTCCGCAGTACCTTGACAAGGATTATTATTGCACCAGAAAGTTATATAATTACTTTTTCTAATTATTTCCGAGTTTTCAATTAGTTCAATTTCTATCCTGAGAAGAGGCGGATAAGTATTATTCGTTACCTCATAATGAGAGAGTCTTAAACCTCGTTTTCTTGTATAACGTCTTAACATATTTTCGATATCATTTATACGATTATAAATATTATCATCAGCATCTATTATACCTAGGATTCTTTTTGAAGATTTTGCTAGGCCTACTAGTTGCTTTATAACACCAGTCCATCCTCCAGCAACTTCAGTCTTAGCTTCTATATTCGATTTATTGGCTAACCACTCTGCTAAAGCGGCATCAAGGCAACCCTCAACAAGTATATAAATTTTTTCTACCATTTTGACGCACCGGAGAAAGATCTTTTAATCTATTAGAGAAGTGTATAGCTTAGTCTAACATCCTTAGTACCTGCTATATGACTTAATGCTTCACAACCTAATAGTCGAAGCGACTTAAGTTTATTATCGTCTCGATCTAATATAATCAAACTTAAGAGTTCATCTAGCTCTTCTTCTCGGTCCCGGTCCTTACATATATTATGTACTTCTCTTAATAAGCGCGCTGGACTTCTCCAGATTGATTTATTATGTGTTATTAGTGCCGCCGCGAGCATCCGAGCTGCTTCAAGGCTTTGAGTTGTGACTATAAATTGCTTCTTTTTGTTTCTTATCGCCTCAGCTGTTTTTGTAGCAATAATTTCAAGTAATTCAGGATGCATAGCTGATTCAATTTCATCAACAAGCATGATATCTGCAAAGTTAAGTTCTAATAAATATTGCATGGCACGTTGTAAACCACGACCAACACTGTAGAAAATAACCATTTTTGATTTTTTCTGATTACTATTTTCAACAATATATGCAGCTAATTGATCCCAATCATCGCTGGCGATATCTACCTTGAACTTTTTCCCAGCTAGCTCGAGGCTAAGTGCCTCTAAGCCCCCTTGTTCTAGCTTTAACTTACCTACAAGCTTATCGAAAAAGTTATACGGCATTATACCCGAAGTCAACACACCCATGCCGAATTCCTGATTAAAACAATCTTTTCCATTGGCATTTATGCCGATACCAGTAGGCGTTAACGTATAGGTTAAGTAGCATTTTCGTCTTGTTGCTTTCAATTTTACATCAACAACAGTAATTATTTGAGGACCATGAGACTCTTGACGTGACTCTTTTGTTATATTTGTACAAGCTTTCTCATTACCTATATTTATACAAGTATTTGCCTGTATGTTCTTCGAAGGCACAAGTGAAGCTATAGAGTGCTTCTCGCTTCCACGAGAAGCATGCATAATCAATAGATAGTAATTAGTAAACTTTATATCAGTATAGTTTAGAACTAAATTCATTGCTATAGCTTCTAGAAGACTAGTCTTACCAGAGGTATTAGGACCAACTATGATATTAAGCGCTGCGCCAAGCTCTATATTAGCGTTGAGACCGCGAAAATTCTCTAAGGATACGCGCTTAAGCAGATTAATACTCAATTCCTATGCTCCTCCAAGTCTCTTCTGGCAGTAAGCATTTTAACAATAAAGCTTTAAGTAATGAATCCTAGTATAAAAATAAGTGATAAAAATTATATTTGCCTATATTATATATTACATCGAAGATATCTAAAATATGTACATAATGATTATACTGCTGCGGCCCAGAGGGGCGTATCCGTCAGATATACGTCTATTTTGAACTTTTCCTTTCTATTCTTGATTAACTCATTATAGTGCTCATACGATTCCGATTGTTTTAAATAGTATTGAAACATATTGCACACCCGAACTTCCTGCGTTCTTCTGTTGTTGCTTACAAAGCCATATTGGCCTTTTAATAATCAAATAAATTTATTGGAGATTGGAAAGTTGCTCTCTTACTTGTCTTTTCCTTGTAGACTGAGTAAAAAAGCTGTGTCGTTTATAATACTTGCGCTAAGTGACGGTGTTTGCTCTGTGAACGGGCTTGTTTACTTGTCTAGGTTGTCTCTCCTAGTGTTTCACGGCGTTGCTCCGTTGTTTCGGCGCTTGTGGAGGCTTGGTGGCATGGTTTTCTTTGTTCCTCGTGGCGTGTTTAACCCGGTTGTCTCTGTCTCTTCTGTTTTGCTTGTGGAGCTTGTTAGGAGGTATGCCCGGGGCCTTGTTGTTGATATTGGGTGTGGCTCTGGTGTGCTCAGCGTCGCTGCTGCCAGGCTGCCTAGGGTTAGTCTTGTTCTCGGCGTTGATTCCTCTCTTGCCAGTGTCGCTGTTACCCGTGTCAATGCTCGGCTCAACGAGGTGGAGGATAGGGTTCGTTGCTATCCCTCGTGGAGACGCCTCCTAGGAGAGGTTGTTAGCCGTGGTGGCGCCGACACCGTTGTCGTTAACCCACCATATCTTCCCTGCGACCCCTTGCTCCCGGGCGAGGAGGCATGGTGTGGGGGCAAGGACCTAAGCATCACTCTTAGGCTCCTAGGGCTCAGCCTAGGGCTTCTCCGCAGCAACGGCGTGCTCTTGGCTAGCCTCTCTAGCCTAAGCGGGCCTGAGATACCAGGCTTTCTACGAAGCAGAGCCAAGTGCTTCGACAAGGTCTCTAAGAGGATTGGGACCGAGGAGATACTGGCCGTCGCGTGTAGGCCCACGTAGTAGCCACGGAAGCGCCGCCACGTGGGCTTTGCCCTATTTATTCCCCCTTACCAGTGCTATGTGTCGTCTTTCTCAGAGAGGGGTCTCGGGGCCTTGAAGACCGGGGTAGTGGTAGCGCTCATAGTTGTTGGCGCATTGCTGCTTGTTGCCGCCCGTGCCTCGGGGCAGTCGTTGCTCGGGATGGGTGCTGCGCTTCTCCTAGTTGCTGTTTTCGGCGAGCTAGCTGTGTATGGCGTGGAGGGTCTCTCGGCCCGCGTTGGGCTAAGCGGCTATGCGTCGAGCGTTGTTGTTAACACTATAGCTGTGCTACCTGAGCTCTTCTCCGCCCTCGCTCTCGGGCTACGGGCGCTTGGTGCTGGGAATCAATGGCTTGCTGAGATAGCTTTGCTCTCGGTGCTGGTTAGTGCCTCTTTTAACTTCGTCGTGCTGGGCCTAGTAGGCCTAATAGCGAGGGGTGTCGGTGTAGCGGAGGAGACGCTGCACCTGGAGCTCCCCTTGATGAGGGTTACTGTTGCCTCTGTGGCTCTCCTCTCCGCCTACGCTGTTATAGAGGCTGGTCTCGGCTCTATCCACGGCTCTATTAGGGCCCCGGTAGCGCTTCTTGTCGCGCAGCTGGTCTTCTGGGCTTACTACGTAGCGATGGCTGTTAAGGGTGGACTAGGCGGGGAGAAGCACGAGGCTCCTCGTGGCTGGCTAGTCCTCCTGGTAACAGGTATGCTTGGCATGGTCTTCTCCGCGGAGGCTCTGGCGGGGAGCATAGAGGAGATGATACATAGCTTACACATAGAGCACCTAGGCGAGGCTGCGCTAGCCGTCGGGGTAGCGAGTAGCGCGCCCGAGGCGGTGCTAGCACTGCTAGCCACTAGGAGGGGGAGAGCCCAGGAAGCCACCGGGGGCTTGCTAGCCGCCTCCTCTACGTCGCTGCTCCTCATCTATCCCCTGGTCTACATGCCGCTCGCCAAGGCCTTGCCGATGGACGCGTTCACGACCTATACGCTCGCGATGCTCGCAGCAATACTCTGGGTCACGAAGAGGAGCCTAGCACACGAGAACATGCTGGACGCTGGCGAGGCTTTATACATACTCGTACTAGCCTCTACAGCGATGGCTACGCTAGCGGCGGTGAAATAATGACTCTCCTTAACCGAATATGATGCATGGTTCCCCAGGGCTATTGTTTTGGTAATCTATTACTTGTTTTGATACTCTTTACTAGCTTCTTCTTTATCCAAAGCCTTTTATTACTCCATAGCACGGGGTAGCGCCTAGGTGCACTCTGTATGGTGTACGTTAGCGTA
>JALVKZ010000132.1 GCA_027033675.1 Pyrodictiaceae archaeon
AACGGTGTTCCTGGGGGCCCTGGCCCCCAGCAGCCTACCATAGGTCTTGAGCAGCTCCCAGGCAGCCTCGGGGTTGTAGATTGCTAGTGCTAGTAGGTGCCTCGGGCTATTAGCCACCATTACCGGGCTCATCTGTAGGGCTTTCCAGTAGTCCTCCCTCGTGACCCCGAAGACCTCCCTAGCGACCTTCTCCAGGACGCTCGCCGGGACGAGCCTCACGGTACCCGTGCTCTCCACCCTCTTCCCGGCCTCGCCGACAACGCGACTAGCCACATCGCTGGGCAGCTCCACGTCGTGGTACCTAATCTTGACCCATCCATCCTCTATGCTCATGACCCTAGCAGCCTTGACTAGTGCCGGGGTGTGTAGCTCTACGAGTTCCTCGGGGTCGCCCCTCTCCAGGCACCTCATGTCCCGCCAGTCGTATCGCTTGCACTCAAAAGCGGGAGCGTGGCCCAGCTTGGCCCCGAGCTCCCAGCTCCTCTTCCAGCTAAATACCTCCAGGGCAGCCATGACTATCAGCGTGAAGGCTACCGCCTCGTCGCTGTCATAGGGGTAGCCGAGCTTGGCAAGAGCGTCCGCTAGGCCCATTACGCCTAGGCCTATCTTCCGGGTGAAAAGGTTCGCCGCTACCTGCCTCTCATCAGGATGCCGGTTATAGTCGATAACGGCGTCCATGGCGTCAACGACTATCTGTACATCATGCATAAACTTGTCCACATCAAACCCTTCATCAACAACGTACTTCTCTAGGCTCATGCTGCCAAGGTTACATGACTCGAACGGGTAAAGGGGCTGTTCGCCACATGGGTTGGTTCCGTAGACCGCTCCTAGCCATGGGGTGGGGTTCCACTTATTGTGATTGTCTGGGAAGAAGAGTCCTGGGTCTCCTCCGGCCCAGGCGTTCTCAACTATCCTGTCCCATAGCCTCCGGGCTGGGGCATACCATGCGTAGGGGTTCTTCTGCTCTGGTGTGTACCCAGCCCGATTGGCCTCCTCTAGCGCCCTGGTCTTGGCCTCGCCCAGTAGATCTTCGTAGATATTGAGATAGGGGTTATCCAGGAGCCATGGATGCCTCTCTAATAGCTCTCCTAGGCGGCCCAGCCCAGTTGCCCGGGAGACCGTGTGGTGTAGCCGGTAGACACCCGAGCCAGGATCCTCGCTGAACCTTGGGTTAACCATCCACCAGTCCTCGCCCCTGAGCACAGCCTCCATGAAGGCGTCGTTGGCACCGACGCTTATGTTGAAGTTGGTTAGGTTGGCGTCTTGTAGCGGGGGCTCCTTGGCCTGAATGAAGCCAGCGTCCTCAACGGTGCTAAGCCCGGGCTCACTCAGCTTCTCAACCATCTCCTTAAACGCCGGGTCTACCTCGTAGCCCTCCTTTTCGAGGAACTCTATCAGCCTCTTCACGGAGTCTATTAGGGCTTGTAGCTGAGGTGGTAGCTGGTTTCGGAGCGCGTGCCAGGGGTTGAACCAGGGGTTGAAGATATCGGGGTGCCAGGCATGCATTATCCCCATGTTGGCTCCTCGGCGCTTGCCGCCCTGCTTAACCATCTCGGTCACGATGTCATAGATACGCATAAAGCTTAGGGGTCCCGAGGCGTAGCCGCTGGTGCCGCGAACGATGTCCCACCTCGGCCTTAGCTCGCTGAAGCTGAAGCCCTGGCCACCACCCCACTTAAAAGTCAGGGCCTGCACAGTGGCAGCGTCCATGATTGCCCGCATGTCGTCGTAGACGGGAGTAACGTAGCAAGCCGATAGAGTACCCTTTGCGCCATCACAATACATATTGAACAAAGTGGGGCTGTTGAAAACGAAGCGTCTCTCTATTAGTATACTGTACAACCGCTCCCTGTCAACTCTCTCCCTGAACCCCTCTGCCACGCGGCGCATAACCATGGACGGGGTCTCGAGGTAGCGGCCATACTCGTCCCTAGTAAGGTACCTAGCCATCAGTACGCGTATCGCGTTATAGGTAAACCCCATATCCTCGCTACAAGGCACCCCGGTCTCTAACGCCTTCCTAACACACTCTGGCAAGGGAGCCAATAAGCCATCGTTAGGAGCCCTCTCCCGGTAAGTCTTTACCACTATCTCGTAGATCTCGCGAAGAAGCAGCCTCTTAGCTTCATCCTCAGCGCTAGGCTCAAAGAGACTCTTCTTAATAAGCTCCAATTGCTGGTAGTCAGTCCTTGTGCTCACTGCTGACCCCTAAACACTATATTAGTACCGCTCTACTCTAATCTGGATTCATAGAAGAAGCAGGCCCGAGTCCTAGTATACCCCGATATTACTAGATTAGCCTTAGGCGGATTTTTCTATTCCGCTTGTCAGCCCAGCAGCCAAGAGAAAGTCATAACACCTCAGAGCCCGTGCCCTAATCGAGTGCTATACACCAGTAATAATAGCTGATAAGTAGTTCTCTGTACATTATTTTTCTTCGGATTAATTGGTGCTACCCTGAGCTACATAGGAAGGAGGAGACAGGAACAAGGGAAACCGTAGCGCCCTAGCCTTGGACGCAGTTTACTTTATATAGAGTATTATTTTCTCGAAGGGCTCCTCCTCGTAGAAGACTTGGCGCTTAGCCTGCATATATATCATGAACTCCTCTGTTGTTAGAACAACATAGTCGTATAGGTACTCTGCCGGCGTTAGTATCGTCAAATAATGCTCAAACTCTAGATCAGTGTAGATGACCTCGAAGTTACCGACGTAGTTACGCCCGGATATATCTATTCTTGGAGGATTGATGGGTTTAACCTTCTCCGCGAAATCTATGAATATTGTTTTCCGATTCATATGTTCTATTTCTCTCTTTCCGCTATATTGTCCATTAATTAGTATAGAGCGGGGCTCAAGCATTATTTCGTAATTCTTTGCCCTAATAATGAGGGCTTGGCTACTTGGTTCCAGCTCTAGTCCTCCTCTTCCCCATCTTACATAGAACGTTGCTCGGCGCCGCAATCCCGTCGCTCCCAGGAGCTAATGCGGCCTGGATAGGCTTTAGAAAGTATCCTCAGGTCTCTCGTCATACTCTGTCTCCGGTATTTCTAGGAGCTTTCTTAGCTCTGCTGCAAGCATTCGTGCAGTAACACTTGCCGGGAGAACTGTATCCTCTTTGCGATAAGCTGTTGGCGCCTTAACTTTCATCCCTCGACCATTTATTATCTCTATCTCATGCATTCTTAGACTATGCTCCGTTTGCCTCATTTTCTCTATTATGACGTACCTTCTTAGCTCTCCTCTAACAACACCTTTCCTGAACCTTATAATTCCATCAGCTACATGTTCTATTCCGAACCCAAAGCCGAGACTTGTTGTCACCGCGTACTGGCTTGTGAGCAACGCTGTAAAGTCCCATCTATAGAGGACCCGTTTCACGTAGTAGCTGTAGCGCCTCGCCATAGCTGGCTTATCGAGCCAGAAAGCCGACATAGAGTCTATGACCAGCCTCGCCCTACCATACCCTAGGTACTTCTTTGCCTCAATAATCTTGTTGACTAAGTGATCCACGTCTAACTCGGTTAGACTCCACGGATCATCCTTATACCCCATCAATGCATCAATTATTACCAGCTTGCCCTCCCTAATTGCTCGCTCGAAGTCAAAGCCAAACATAGCTGCTTGCTTTATTATACTCTCCTTTGACTCCTCTGTCGTTACATAGATATTCTTATCGCCTACGCGTATACCCTTAGCTATAAAATGTATGGAGAAAACGGTCTTACCTGTACCCGGCTCTCCCACTACTGCTACAAAGAACCCACGAGGAATCCCTCCCTGTATGAGCTTGTCAAATCCTTCTACTCCTGTTGATAATCGCTCTACGCTTACCCTGTTCTCCAAGATACCCCCCAAGAGTAAGAGCTATTACCCAAGTTACCCCTTATCACACGTGACGCCCGTACATATCTAGGAGGGCTTATAATAAGAACATAGCTCGGAAGCCGTGCATACCTCCACAAGTACCACCTTATTGCTTCTCAGGACGCTCTTACTCAATATACACTCAGCTATCTTTCTTGCAAGAAGCTCAGCCGTGGGATTTTGCGTTCCTAAGACCTCGTTGAGATAACGGTAATTTATTTCTCGGAGACAGTCGTCTAGTTGTGCTAATAGTTCTAAGTGGTCTACAACCTTGTTATCTTTGCCTAGCCCGCCCTCAATACAGACCCTGACCTTGTAGTCGTGCCCGTGAAGCGCCTCACCCGGTATATGAGGCGAGGATAGCTTTAGCGCTACCGAGACCCATTTTGAGACACAGACGCCATAGGGCACCTAGGCGCCCCCGTACAAGGGTTGAGCCCCTAGCCTTAATCCAGCTTCTCTTGTATCCTACAAGCTCCTCCAGGGGTTAGGGGTTACAGAGAGGTGCCAGATATGGCGCTTCCAGGGTACCTATTGTCACGTGTTGTGCCTTCTGCGGGGACTGAGCAGATTCAGCCAGCTGGTATAGATCTCCGCGTGGACGAGGTACATGTGTTTGTGGGCAAGGG
>JALVKZ010000133.1 GCA_027033675.1 Pyrodictiaceae archaeon
AAGGGACCCTGAGATTCTCCCCGTTCTTAGGACGAAGGGATACTGGTTCGAGGTGACTCTCAACAACCGGGATATGATTGTTGTCGATGTCTATGGTGTTGTTAGAAGGCTTTTGGCTAAACTTAGGTAAAAATATAGGCCATAGTGATTATCGTAGATTGTTCTATCTTAGGGGGCGGGATGCCCGCGCGTTCCAGCGCTGATAATGTGATGTTGTTATAGTACTTCCGCCCCCGGGTACCGCCCACAAGGGATTAGCATTAAAAGCTGTAGTTCCGGGTGCTAGGGAGTGGGGGTAGGTGGTAATGGCGGGCGAGAAATGTAAGGAATATATAGTGGTTATTGGTGAGAAGCAGATTTTCATTACTCCGGAGATACTTAAGGTCATACATGAGTACTTGCATCGCCCTATGAGCCTTGAAGAGCTAGCAAAGAAGCTAGGGCTCGAGACGTGGGAGGAGGCTTATGAGTTCATCAAGAGGGTTCCTGCATGGATTATGTGGATGCCCGTAAACCTCTGGAGACTTCGTTTAGAGAAAGAAAGTTGCCTCGAACTCTTTGAGGGCGTAGAGCAAAGCGGAGAAGAGTAAGATGGCGTTTATTACTATTCCTTAGCGGACTATGGCGTAGCATCCAAGACTCTTCTCGTAGATTATTCCGTCGCGTCTCATAGTCTTTATTGCCTCCTCCACTATGTTCGATTCTATGCCCTCGCTTAGCGCCCTCTTCTGTATATCCCTAAGCTTTGCGCATCCCTCCTCGTTCTCGGATTCTAGCTGCTCTATTATCTCCATTACTCTTGTGAATTTCTCTTGTTTGCTTCGCGGCTTTCCGGTCATAATTATGTCTATATCTATCTTACCGCTTTCTATATCAAGGCCTGCGCTTTCAAGGAAGGCCTTCATGAGCCTTATTGCTGCCTCCGCGTCCTCTACTGTTACTTCGTTTCTAAGCGCCATCCTAGCATGAGCCTCGGCCAGCCTTACAAGTGCTTCAAGCTGCCTCAATGTAATTGGTATGGCCCCGTCAGCTGATTCTAGGCTCATTCTCCTCATCTGTACGTAGAAGTCTTCTATCAACTTTATGGCCTCGCTTGTGAGGTGAGGCCTTACATAGCGCCTAGCGTAACTGATGTATTTTTTCAGTAGCTCTGGCTCGATTTCTGGCTTAACTTTTTCGGTCTCTTTATGCACTTGTAGTATGTGATGCGCTACCCTTCTGTCCTCATCCGGGTTTGGTTTGTCCTTAAGAATGAATATTAGATCAAATCTCGAGAGTATGGTGACTGGTAGATTTATGTTATCGGCAAGAGTACGGTTTGTCAAGTATCTTCCGAACTTAGGGTTTCCGGCGGCTATTACTGTTGTTCTTGCGTTCAGCCTGGCGACTATTCCCGCCTTTGCTATGCTAACGGTTTGTTGCTCCATTGCCTCGTGTATAGCGACACGGTCTTCGTCCCTCATCTTATCTATCTCGTCTATTGCTGCGACACCGCCATCAGCTAGTACAAGTGCGCCTGCTTCAAGGTAGTATTCTCCTGTAGTCTTGTCTCGTATCACTGCTGCTGTAAGCCCAGCTGCTGTAGCTCCTTTGCCTGTTGTGTATATTCCTCGGGGTGCTATGCGTGCAACATATTGGAGTAACTGGCTCTTAGCGGTTCCGGGGTCGCCTACTATTAGTACGTGTATGTCTCCTCTAATCCGTGTTCCGTCAGGAGTTACCTTCGGAACACCGCCGAAGAGGGCTAGCGCGATAGCCTCCTTTATGTCCCAGTGTCCGTATATTGCGGGCGCAATACTAGCGATGATCTTCTTGTGTATCCATGGATCCCTAGCCAGTGTTTTTATTCGTTCTTCGTCTTCACGTGTTATTACTACTTCCTCTAGGAGTTTCTGGGATACCTCTAGGTGGATAGCATCTATGTATAGGTCGTAAATCGCCTTCCTCTTAGCCGAGTCAGGTCTAACGCGTACTACTCCAACAATTGTTACTCTGTCGCCGGGTCTTGCGCTATCAACTAGCTCGTCTTGTAATACCACCTCGATACTTCGCGGCAGCTGACCTGGAGGAATTTCTTCCGGTCTTTCTTGTAGTACTATTCTCTGCCAATCTATGAGTTTAGACTTCTCGGGTATTAGGCGAAAAGTGCCACTAGCACTCCCGCATACTGGGCACGCTGGGGGCTTCTCTAAGAGTTCGCCTACTAGCTCTCCTTCAGGAGGCCATTCGAATTCATGGCATCCCTGATCCTTTGTACAGTGCATGAAGACAGCCTTAGTTATTTTTTCTTTTATTGGTGTTGCTCTTACCAATATACCTTCAAGCATTACTAGTTTGCCTATGTATTCGCTCCGTAGTCTTCGGAGCGGCAATGTTCTTGGCAGAGCTCGTACCCTTATATAAAACCTTTCAATAGACTCAGCGTACTCTGGGGCCTCCGACTCAATGAACTCCTTTAAGGCCTCGCTGGCTTGTCTTAGAACCTCGTCGGGAGAATCTATTAGAAGCCTGGCAAGCTTATTATCAAAGATATATAGGTCGTTGTACTCCACAATTAGGCTCTTCTGACCCATTGTTATCATTTGTCTTATTCTCTCCCGATACCTGTAATTCCCACTACGATCCCTAAAGCTCCTTAAGAACTCAAAGAATCGCTCCTTGGCGTCTATTATTGATTCCTCAAGGATTCCTGGTATGCTTTGCACGGCCCTCTATGCCCCTCTGACTAAGTGTGCGTAAATAATACCCTTTATCTTGTTCACGGGTCGTTGTTATACTGCTATGCGGGCTTGGGCAGTATTTTGTTCTTCCATGCTCGGAGCACTTGGCTGAAATGCGTTAATAGAAGAGCCTCTTCCGGCGCTAGTCTCGAGGATAGCTCGGCTATACTTGTTGGGCTTCTAAGACTTTGTAATATCATTGTCAAGCGTTTATCAATAATATCGATAAGGTATTGTGTCATCTTTTGGCTTTCTTCGAAAAGTGCTGGATTAAGCTCTCTTCTAGCTTTCTCCTCTAGGTCTCTTATTACTGTCTTGGCCTCTTGGTAAAAGTATTGGGGTAGTGGCTCGAGATCAGAGGGTGTTTTAGCACTAACCACTGAGAAATGAAGTCGTGCAATATCCTCAAGTGTTATTGGGGTTTCAACGAGCTTTGCTAACTCCTTTGCCGCTAGCTGCTTAGCTAGCCAATACGGTAGCTCTGTTTCAACTCCCTTTTGTAGCTCAACTCTCTGTCCATCGATTTCAAGTACTCCAGCATCCCTAAGTATCATTGTGCGAACTGGTCTAAGTAGGTACTCAAGCTCTATGATCTCAAGCTCTATGCTAAGCCTTGAGTCCAAGCCCTAGCCCCTTACTAGTGTTTTTCAGGGCTCGTTGCCCTAAAATAGGCGTTAGGTAATATTAGCTGTAATTCGGGCTGGTAACCCTTGTCAAGTATTGCTGAACTCCTTTGGGCCGAGAAGTATAGACCGAGATCCCTTGATGAAATAGTGAACCAGGAGGAAATTGTTAAGAGGCTTAAGAAGTTTGTCGAGGAGAAAAATATGCCTCATCTCCTATTTGTAGGTCCGCCAGGCACGGGTAAGACTACTGCAGCACATGCTCTAGCGCATGATCTCTACGGTGAGAACTATCTCCAGTATATGTTAGAGCTTAATGCAAGCGATGAAAGAGGAATAGATACTATTAGGACAAAAGTGAAGGAATTCGCACGCAGTAGAACGCCTCCTGGCGTCCCCTTTAAGATAGTTTTGCTCGACGAAGCAGACAATATGACTGCAGATGCTCAACAAGCTCTACGTAGACTAATGGAAATGTATACCGCTAGTACACGGTTCATACTTATTGCTAACTTCCCTAGCAAGATAATAGAACCTATACAATCAAGATGCGCATTATTCCGTTTCACTCCGCTAAAAAAAGAAGATGTTATTGCCAGGCTTAAGTGGATATGTGAGCAAGAGAGGTGCAAGTACACAGAGGAGGGGCTTGAGACCATTTATGAAATAAGTGAGGGCGATATGCGTAGGGCTATTAATGTTCTTCAAGCAGCTGCAGCTATAGGAACAGTCACACCTGATATAGTCTACAAGGTGGTTGGGTTAGCGCATCCACGTGAAATAAGAGAAATGATAAAGTTAGCGTTGGATGGCCAGTTTCAGAGAGCGAGAGACCAGTTACGCCAGCTAATGATAAACTATGGCCTCAGCGGTGTTGATGTTATTAAGCAGATTCATAGAGAAATATTCAGCCAAGAGCTTAAGCTTCCTGAGGAACTAAGGGTTATGATAGCTGATTATGCTGGTGAAATACAGTTCCGCCTCGTAGAGGGCGCTGATGACGAGATACAGCTTAGCGCTTTCCTGGCATGGCTCACACTACTCGGCCAAAAGATGCGCGCAACCTCGTAGCAACGCTTCATTTTGTTTATCTCGAGAGACTTTTAGGTGGCATCTTTGAGCCAGAGAATACCCTGGGTTATAAAATATAG
>JALVKZ010000134.1 GCA_027033675.1 Pyrodictiaceae archaeon
TATGCTCCCTGGAGGTTTACGTATATAAAATCGATATCGGAGAAAAAGGATCATACGTGCATATTCTGTGAAGCCCCTAAACGAGACGATGATGAATCACTCATATTAGCTAGAGGTGTACACAGCTATGTTATAATGAATCTCTATCCGTACAATACGGGGCATGTAATGATTGTCCCTTATCGACACGTTCCTAGCCTAGAAGACCTGGACGAGAGCGAGGCGGCGGAGATATTCAAATTCATAAAAATATCGATGAAAGTCCTAAGGGAAGCAATGAATCCTCATGGGTTCAATATAGGTGTAAATGTGGGGAGAGTAGCCGGAGCAGGAATAGATAAACATGTTCATGTACATATAGTTCCTCGCTGGAACGGTGATGCAAACTTCATGCCAGTGATTGGTGGCGTTAAAGTAATATCACAAGACGTGCGGGAAACATACAGGTTACTCAAGCCCATATATAGAAAGTATCTTAAAGAGTAGAGGTAGGAAGAGGATACTCATGTCATTGTTGTAAATATGCTTGAACCCTCTTAATAAATGACTCTATGTCATCTAAGTTTCTTAGAATCTCGTCACGGGCCTCGCTGAGTCCTCGTGTCCCTAGCCTCATAACCCTGACTCTTAGTGCTCGAGCATACTCAGCAAGTAAGTGGGCACGGTTACTATATCCCCGGGCCTCAGCTACTCCAGCACGATGGAGCTCGGTTAAAATAGTATGGAGTTTACCAAAGTCGCGTTCTAGTGCACCGCTCATCAAGGAGTAATCTATGTTAATAAGCTCTTGTTTCACATAATTGAGAATAGATAATGCTTCATTCACTAAGTGCTGAGCTTTCTTCACATCCACTTTTGCTCCTAAAAACCATGCGCTTGTGCTCATAATCCGCAACCCTCTCCACTTTACCCATTCTAATAAGCTTTGAGAGAATCTCCCGTACCTCTATTTTTCTTATACCCCCATGGCTATCTAATAGTTTCTCATAAACTTCATTAAAGGCTAGTCCATGCTTGTTTCGACAAAGGATTCCAAGCACTTCACGTTCTAAGTTCACGGCTCTCCTCCCAGTGTTGTCGGAGCTGTCACGAGTCTTAATTAAGTGCTCAAACATACTAGTGACATGATGACCAAGTGGCGAGCAAGCATAGGACTGTATTAGTAATAGTTTATGGTGATATATGTTGGGCTCGAGCGAAATAGAACTTGAGATAGTGGAAAAGTATGAACTCTTAGGCGAGAAACGCTACAGGCTAAGAATAAGGGGCACATCAATATACCTAAATATAGCCGCTAATAACGAAGAGGAGGCAATTAATAAGGCAAACAAGATGATAAGAGAACTCAGCCTCGATAAACTTGTAAGGAAAATATTTAGATAAGTTTTAAGGACCAACTAAATCTTCTTTACCGTTTGTCTTGCCTTAAGGGATTCCTCGAATTCCTTCATGACTTCCCTTGCTGCTCGCTTAAACTCGCTCTCATCTAATCGTTCAATGAATAACTTAAAGAACTTCGCTAGGCAACTCTTACTATGGAAAGCAAGCTCGATTCCAGCTCTCCTAATCACTATTCCTTGTCCTTCAGGAAAGTAGCGTCCACATACTATGCACCGGTACCTCCGCGGCCTCGGCATCCCGGCTTTCACCCTAAGGAGGCCTGGGACCTAACTTATATTAACCTATTGCGTAAGAAATCTGAGAGTGCTAAATTCACTCTGGGGCACAGAAAGAAGTTAGCTACTCGCTTAAACCGCGGCTCTAGGTGCCGCCGGTCTACCGGCCTATCAATGGGTACCGAGAGTAGTGCTATGGGGTAAAGGGTATAGGAGGTAAATGTAGAGGTAGATGTAACATGGGTGCAAGAAATGAATCGTCGTTAGCGATGCTAAATGAGAAAGTAATAGAGCTCATTAGGAAACGTGGATGGAGTAACCTAACAGAGGTACAGGAAAAGGCCATAGAGCCAATTCTCCGCGGCGATAACGTTGTGATCGTAGCCCCAACGGGATTCGGCAAGACAGAAGCAGCACTGCTCCCCATACTTTCACGAATGGTTGAAGAACAACCAGAGCCTGTCTCTGTGCTCTACATTACGCCGCTCCGTGCACTCATAAATGATCTCTATGAGCGGATTAGCTGGTGGGCGGAGCAGCTAGGATTCGTCGTAGCGCGTAAACATGGCGATGTCTCTCATGCTGAAAGAGCTCGTCGTTTACGAAAAGTCCCACACATTCTTATAACAACGCCCGAGAGCCTTGAAATAGACCTTGACTGGGCTTCTCGTTTCCGTGTACATTATCGCAACCTTAGATGGGTAATAATAGACGAAGTTCACGAAATAGTCTCCTCTAAGCGTGGTGTACAACTGGCTGTACTTCTCGAGCGTTTTAGGAAGCTTGCTGGCGACTTCCAGTTAATAATGATATCAGCTACAATAGGTAAGCCGGAAGTCATTGCAGAAGCCTTCAAGGGCAGCTCGAAGAGACAAATAAGCGTTATCAGCGTTGATAAGCGCAAAAGCATCGAGATAACAATAGATTATGTTGATGCGCCAAGTACCGAGTTCTGGAAGAAGTCTGCAGAGAAGCTACTAGAACACATGGAGCCTCTTACGTTGGTATTTGTCAACTCGAAACACGTTGCGGAGAGACTTCATGAGGAGATAGAAAAGAAAGGAATAGATGGGGTAGTTGTACATCACGCATCAATCTATGGTGAAGAAAGGCAGAGAATAGAGAGAATGGCAAAGCAAGGAAAAATAAAGATGATTATAGCTACGAAGACTCTTGAACTCGGCATCGATATAGGCTCTGTTAAAAAGGTTATACTGTTCAGACCAACGGGCACAGTCTCATCGCTCATACAAAGGTTAGGTAGAAGCGGGCATAGCATTGAGGGAGACATTAGAGGTGTAATAATAACAACTGATAAGGTAGAGCTTCTTGAGGCACTTGCAGAAGCCCGGCTTGCTATAAGAGGCGAGGTAGAGCCTCCCCGCCTTCCGAGGAAACCACTCGATATGATAGCACGAGCTATTATAGGCATGGCGCTCTCCGGCATGTATACCGTAGATGAGGCATATGAAACACTAAGAGAGGTAAGTTACTTCAGGGATCTCTCTAAAGAGGAATTTATCCACCTCATAAAATACTTAATAGAGAACAAGATGATTAAGATCAATGGTGAAAACAAGGTAGTTCCAGGCTCGCAGTTCTATAGAATATGGCGCTTCGATGCAGGAGATACGAGCAGGTATAGTTGGTGGGTGCACAACTTCTCGGAATTCTTCACAACAATAGGCGAGAAAAAAGCATACATAGTTAAAACAGTTGATGGGAAAACCGTGGGTGAGCTAGACTCTGAGTATGTTATGAGGCTTCTTAGAGTCGGGCAGGTTCTCCGCCTCGGAGGCAAGAACTGGCAAGTAATAGACATAGATGAGCACACAAACAAGGTGACAATAACGGAAGCAAGTACTGGGACAGCTGCGGTACCCTTCTGGAAGGGGCAAGGACCGCAGGCATCTAGTCTCGTTATAGGAGAGCTAGAGAGGATCCTAAGCGAACTACATAATGGTGGTGTAAAGCTCCCAGCAGGTATAGAGCTCACACAAGACGCAAAGAAAGCGATGAGGGAGCTAGAGGACGAGGTTCGTAAGTATCGGTATCCGCATCCAAGCTCTAGGAGAATTATTATTGAGCAACTAGCCGATGAGATAGCTTATATGGTTCTCGCGCCGGAGCCAGCAGTGAGGACCCTTGCTTACATAGTGATGTTAGAAATGTACCGGGAGAACTCTGAGACATATACCAAGATAACACATTACGGCTTTGCAGTGCCCTCAAAGATACTAAGCTTTGACCCAATAAAGTTCCTGGCATCTCTGGAGAGAGAAGAGTTCGAGGAGAGGGTCCGCGAAGCAGCTGAGAGATCACCATTCTTTGTAGAGACTGTGCACAACATACAACTAGTATTTGGTATAACACGCAAACTGCTTCCCAACGACATGCTCGTGTATAAGGAGGCTATACGCCAAACTATAGAGAACTACTTCGATCCAGTAAATGCGTGGAGAACAATCGAGGGTCTGAAGAAGGGAGACATAAAAGTAAGCATTAACACTAGCAGAACAAGCATCTATGCCCGTACATTAGTGAAAGAAGCACCCGAAAAACCATGGATAGGCAATGTACAAGACCTCGTATCAGAAGTATTGAAAGGCATGGCGTTCACCGCTGAAGAGCTTTCAGAGGCGCTAGGACTCCCGATAGACATTATAGAGTCGGCGTTACGTTCAATGAAGACTCCAGGCTCACGATACAGAGTATTCAACTTCATAGATGTTGATACTGGCGAAGAAAGATGGGCCTTAGTAGAGGACGCCGAGGAGATAGCATCCTCAGAGGAATTCTCGTCATCATTTACCCCGCAGAACAAAGATACACTATACCTAATGC
>JALVKZ010000135.1 GCA_027033675.1 Pyrodictiaceae archaeon
GAGGCCCTAAGGGGGGCTGGAGGACTAGGAGCAGGGCAGAGCAGCTGGGGACCATCAGCCTACGCAGTAGCCCCCCTCAATGACGCGGAAAAAATAGCGAAACGTGCGCTCGAGAAGCTACAAGCAATGGGCATAAGCGTTGAGAGAATCTTCGTGACAAGCCCTAGGAATCGCGGAGCCCTGCTAAGGCTATGCGATTAGGGAAAAGCCACAGCGAGATATTTATATATGTATTTTATATGTATTGGGAGCAATTAAGGAGCCTATTTAAGCCCCAGTAGGACATGAGGAACTATTCGCCGCTAGTGCGGCTCCAAGACGCGAGCCTCTCACGTAGCCTTTGCAAAGACTCCTCATGGTCACGCGTCCACTTACCCATTTCTCTTAGCCTCAGCTTTACTCGCTCTTCCACTATATCCGCTAGCTTCGCCACTAAGTAGAGTATATCATGGGCTGCTTCCTCGCGATCCGGGTGCTTGCTTAGCTCCCCGGAAGGATCGGGGCCGTGGTACTGGTAATCGTGGAGACTTAGTGCCTTGTCTGTAAGGGGATAGTAGTAGGGTAGTTCTGCTACTTCTTCCAATAGCCTTGCTAAGGGTTTGAGCCTACTACTAGGTGCGCGGGGTATCGCTACTTCTATTAGCCATTTCTTTTCTTCTTCCCTTCCTAGTGCATTAGCTATTTTGTCTTTCTCGAGCGCTAGTAGCGCTGTTGTCAACGCTCTCCACGCCTGGAAAACCTTCCTGGCAGCATTCCTTGTATAGCCCCTCGTGAGGAACTCGAGAGCGAGCAACGCCTCCAGCAACGCCTCTAGGACGCGGGCAGAAGCATAGCTTACAAGATCTCGCTTGGGCCGAGGCAGCGGCTTCTCAAAGAGCTCTACAATATCTTGGGCCAAGAGAGCGTTCCCCTAGCTGTCTCTATCTCCTCATTCTAGTCTATTTAGATTAGGGTATCCTGCTAAGAAACTACACTATAGGCTAGGCATGGTTCTCTACGCTTTACGCTATAGGTTGAGGAGAGTACGCGACACTATGCTACTCTGAAGTAATATAGTCAGGAAGTCCGCACAGAGGGGCGTGAAATAACTAACTAGCCTTATTAAGAGAGAATAAAAAGAACATTGTCAAGGGGTGCTTACTTAGAGTGTCTAGGACGCGAGTGCTTCTTTTGCCTTGTTGAGGCTCTCTATGGCCTTGGCTATTTCCTCTGCGGCTTTCTTGCGGGCTTCCTCTAGTTTTTCTAGCTTCCCCTTGATCTCGGTGTTCTCTGTTCTTAGCTTCTTTACCTCTTCTTCTAGTTGCTTAACTTGCTCCTGTAGCTTCTTTAGCTCCTCCTCTGCCTCTGGGCTAACGATTGGTACTGCCATCTTTAGCTCGCCGCGGACAAGCATCTCGTAGGTCTCGCGGACAAGCTTGCCAGCCTTGGTTTCGCCTCTGAGGTGCCTCCTTATGGTCGCCTCTGTTCTGCCAAGCTCCTCAGCTATCTGTGAGACTGTGTACCCTGCCTTCTCCATTGCTAACGCTGCTGCTGCTACAGCGAGGCTATCGACCCACGTTAGGAACTCTTCCTTGCTGAGAGCTGCTTGAAGCACATCTGGACGGAATAGTGTGCCTATTATCAGTACTGCTTCTAGTTGCTTAATCTCCCTCTTGGATACAGGCTTTACCGGAACCTCAACCGGTATTGATACTTCTCTAATCTTTAGAGGGGTCTCCTGCGCCGCCACGAAGTCTCACCTCCAATTAAGATAAGGAGCTATGTTCCTAGCCGTGCTTGTCCCTCAATATATTATTAGGAAGGGAGAACAACTATATAAAGATATGGCATAACGTGATTGAGGGGAACCCTATCCCGTTAAGGCACAAAGTAGCTGCCCAGGGGGTTCTTCTGCGAGCACTATGAATACCCCTCTTCGAGCCCCTAGTGCATGGGTTCTTTGCTGCATTGACGAGTGCTAGGCTGTGGTTATTAGTAGCGGGGCTCCTACTAGCAACAGTGGCGATCATTGGTGCTCTTTTAGGAAAGGATACTGGGCTTCACCCCGAGATCTTCCCCTTTAGCCTTGCTGCCGCCGTAGTGCTCTCGGCTGCTTTTCTAGCCGAAGCCCTAGACGCTGCTCCTGCTCTCTTCGAGATAAGCCTCGGGTTCATAATAGGATTAATGGGTGTTCACGGAGCAACAGCTCTTGATACACTGGCTCTTCTTGGTAGCTCCGCGGTAATGTTCTTTGCTGGCCTAGAGATGGATCCAGGCCTAATAGCTAGGACTATTACGAGGAGCCTTACTGTGGGCCTTCTTAGCTTTGCTGGACCCTTTGTTGTCTCTACGCTGTTTCTCCGCTTCCTCGGGTACTCGTTGAGGGTAGCTCTTCTCGCCGCTACTGGTGTCTCGACTACGAGTGTCGCTGTTGTCTACGCAATTCTCCACGCGACTAGGCAGGTGCAGACAGAGCTTGGCCAGATACTGCTTGCTTCAACAATGGTAGCTGATGTTGTAAGCATTGTTGTGTTTACAGCTCTCGTTCTCCACCCTGGCAAGCTACTAGTAGTGTATATTGTTGCCCTCGTACTAGTGCCCCCGCTCTTAGGCTCCCTGTCTCGTAGAGCGCCTCGGCTAGGCCACGAGACAGAGATCCGTATAATGCTCGCCTTGTTGTTAAGCGTCATATTGTTCTCCGAGGCTGTTGGAATACACGCTGTTCTCTTCTCGTTCATAGTTGGCCTAGCCCTGGCAGAGACAGCGTCTAGGAGAACAGAGGCGATGGATAAGATAGGGGCGGTTATCTTTGGCTTTCTAGCCCCAATATTCTTTGTCACAGCTGGCATGGATGTGGCTGTGGCGGAGCTGTCTAGGTGCTGGCCAATAGCACTAGTGCTTCTCATCGCTAGTTATCCGTCAAAGATTCTCGCCACCTACGTGGGGCTAAGGCTCCTAATACCTGCTAAGAGCCTCGGGATCAAAGCAGCTAATCTATTCGCTGCCAGGCTCACAATGTCCTCTATAATAGCCTTTACCGGGCTCAAATCCGGTACTCTGCCAGCTGAGTTAGCTGAGGCGATACTTCTCACAGCGATAGTAGCGACACTACTCGCTGGCTCCACTAGCAGGGTAGCTGTAGAGGAAGAGGAGGCTTACTTCTCCGCAGAAATTATTGGCCATCACTCGTAAACAGACCTGGTAAGGCTTATTAGAAACCAGGAAGACTTACTAGTTCTTGCCCAAAAACGTTCACCGAGGGCCAGACCCAACCCCTTATCGTCGGGAGCCGGAAGGACTTAGCACAGTTACATAGCTGGAGGATGACCTTACCTTGGCCGAGGAGCCCCCGGTACATAAGAGGTTCCGTGTCGTAGCCTCTAAGCTCCGCGCTGGCAGCCTCGACGTAGTAATGCTAAGCCCTGGCGATGCCTCTGCTCTAGGAGTCCTGCCTGGAGAACGTGTCCAGCTCATATGCGCCCACTGTGGTTGTGGAGCCGCCCTGCTCGTGTCAAGGGACACTGAGCCAGGCACCATTATCGTCTCCGAGGGTATTTATGAGAAGATAAAGATTACCGGCTGTGAATCTGTGCACGTGGTTCCACTTGGTGTGCCTAGTAGCCTAGAATTCCTCCAGCGCAGGCTCCGAGGCGAGAAGCTAGGACCCAAGGAGATCAAGGCCATCATAGCCGACATAGTGCAGGGTTACTATGACGACGCTGGCATAGCAGCGTTTCTCTCAGCCCAGACCATGCGGGGCATGGATGAGGAGGAGCTAGAGTACCTCATAAGAGCAATGGTGGAGACGGGCACCGTGGTAGAGTTCGGCGAGCCCGTATTTGATGAGCATAGCATTGGGGGGGTACCGGGTAATAGCAAGGTCGCGCTACTAGCTGTGCCGACTGTTGCCTCGACAGGGCTACTCATTCCAAAGACTAGTAGCCGGGCCATAACTAGCCCAGCTGGCACAGCTGACACGATGGAGGTCTTGGCAAGGGTAGCATTTAGCCCCGACGAGCTCAGAGACATAGCCAAGAGGGTTAGAGGGGTACTCGCGTGGGGCGGTAGCCTAAACCTAGCACCAGCTGATGACATCTTTGTACGTGTCGAGAGGAAGCTAGGCCTTGACCCACCAGTACAGCTCGTCGCAAGCATATTGGCTAAGAAGCTAGCCATGAGCGTCTCGACACTAGTGCTCGACATACCTATGGGGAAGGGGGCTAAGGTTGAGACAGAGGCCGGGGCCGAGAAGCTGGCAAGCATGTTCCTTCAACAAGCTGGGCGCCTCGGGATAAAGCTACGAATAGCCCTAACCTATGGCGGGGAACCAATAGGGTTCACTGTTGGCCCTGCACTAGAGGCCCAAGAGGCCTTAGAGACCCTAATGAAGGGTGGTGGTAGCCCGAGCCTCGTGACCAAGGCCTGCAGCCTGGCAGGGCTATTGCTAGAGATGGGTGGCGTAAGTGGTCCCGGCAAGGGCTTCGACAAGGCATGCGAGATACTCCGTAGCGGTAAGTCCTATCAGAAGTTCCGCGAGATGCTAGAAGCCCAGGAGGGAGACCCCGATATTAAGCCCGAGGACATAGAGCTAGGGAAATACACCTATACGCTTGAGTCAACGAGCGAGGGAACAGTGACGCATGTAGACAACCACGTCATAACCATGGCTGCCCGTGCAGCCGGCGCGCCACAGGACAAGAGGGCAGGAATAAGGCTCCACGTCAAGGTAGGCTACCGGGTGTCAAGGGGCGACCCACTCCTAACTGTCTACGCGAGTAGTAAGACTAAGCTAAAGGAGGCTCTCCAAGTACTAGCATCCATGAGCCCTGTGGCGGTAGAGGGCATGTTAATAAAAGTACTACCATAAAGTGTGGCTAGCTAGTGACCGGGCTACAGGTTTTCACCAACCCCCCGGGAGTAAAATAATTGGAGGCGAGAACCCAGCCTTGGTCAAGGCCCTTATTCTTGCAGGAGGCTTCGGTAAAAGACTACGCCCACTTACCATTGACCGGCCCAAGCCCCTAGTAGAGGTCGCGGGTAGGCCTATCATTGAGTGGCAGATACTGTGGCTACGAAGCCACGGAGTGCGGGAATTCATAGTAGCGGCTGGCTATAAGTGGGAGAAGCTTGTCGAGCACCTAGGCTCTGGTAAAAGGCTAGGAGTAAACATAGCATACGTCGTCGAGGATGAACCACTGGGCACTGGCGGGGCTATTAAGAACGCTGAGCACTTGCTTAAGGGAGAGGATGTCTTCGTAGTCCTCAACGGCGACATAATAACCGACCTAGATGTAAACAAGCTACTAGATAGGACAAGAACGGGGAGCAATGCTGTTGCTGCTATAGCTCTTGTTCCGCTTCGCAGCCCCTACGGCGTGGTTGAGGTAGACGAGGAGGATAGAATCGTACGGTTCATAGAGAAACCGATGCTCGAGTACTGGATAAACGCAGGAGTATACGCTATGAAGCCAGCCATATTCGGCTATCTACCAGACAAGGGCGATATAGAGAGGCAGGGCTTCCCACAGCTAGCTGAGGAGAAGAAGCTACTGGGGGTAAAGTTCCGCGACGTCTATTGGCGCAGCATAGACACGGTAAAGGACCTGGAGGAGGCTGCTAGGCAGATACAGGAACTAGGATTAGCCAAGAAGTTCAGCGCAGGAGAGTGAAAAGATAACCAGGCTTATGCCTCCATAGTTGCTACCCTTGTCTCTGCTCTTGGAGCGCTGAAGAGCTCGCGGTAGTACTCGTAGCTCTTTCTTATCCTCTTCTCCGCGTACCAAAGGAAGAGCTTTAGCGCGGCTCTTAGGGGCGCGTACTGGGGCTTATCGAGATAGCCCTTCGAGATTATGTGTTTTGCCCAGTGTATTGTATGATCAGCCGCGGCCTTCATCGCGTCTATGTGGTAATCGCGTATATAGTCTCTCTTAAAGCCCTCAAGATTCTTCAGCATACCCATTGGGACGAAGAACATCGGGACGATTAGGCTCGGGTAAGGCCTCAGCCTCTCAATAACCTCTATGGTGGCGTAGACATCGTCCTCTGTCTCTCCCGGCAAGCCCAGTATGAATGTCGCAGCCGGGATGATATTATTATCAGCCATTATGGCGAACGCGTCCTCAACTATCTCTGGCCACTTCTCAGCGGGGTAAGGCGCCGCCTTCGCCGGCATTATCTTCTTAGCAAGCCTAACCGAGCCAGTCTCGAGACCGACCTCCACGCCCAGTATCTTTCTCACATCGCCATCGAGCACTAGCTCTGTTATCTTTGACACTATTCTCCCATGTTCCTGGGCATACTTGACGGCCGCTAAGCTTGCATGGCTCCAAGCAAACCCTGCCTCGTACTTCTCGAGGTACCTCGCAGCGAGCTTGTGGAGCTTTATGAGGGGCTCCTCGCGCGGCTTGACTACATCTGCTCCGTAGAGTAGCACGTCCTCGCTATGGAAGAGGAAGCCCCCGGTGCCGTTCTCTAGGTTAAGCCTTATCTCCGCCTCTATCCTGTCAAGGGGCACGAAGCGTAGGGGTCTCAGAGTAACGCTACAGAACTTGCAGCCACGCGGACAACCCCTCATTATCTCTACGAGGCCATTGACACTAGGAGCCTTTATGAGCGGTATCTCCTCTATCCTCGGGCTCTCCTGGGGCGGTACAACTATTTTCCTGGGAAGCTCCTCCCCGTTAAGGATCTTCTCGGCAATCTTTACAACGACTTTCTCTGCCTCGCCATCGATTAGCGTGTCTATGGGCCAGCGCTCTAGGGCCTCCTTCCAGACCTCCCACTGCCATACAGCGGGGCCACCAGCAATTATCCGGAGGCCGCGCTCCCGCTTAGCCCTCCATATCTCCGGCATGCTTATGAACTCTATGAAGCTCCTCCTATTAATAGGCTCCTTGCCGCTAACCATCCACCACTCATTACTAGGTGGCCCGAAGGCGAAGTAGTCGTGATGGCCTATCATGAGTGCCCTGGCGCCATGGGTCACATAGTAAGCGACGTAGTCCGGGTCGATGATGTGGGCATCGAACCCCGCATCTTGTAGAGCAGCCTCGATTTTGCGCAACCCGTATGGCGCCTGCCAAGGCCTACCATGCTCATCGACACGCATATCTGGACAAGCTATCCAGCGCCACACCTTCTCCGGCACACCGATAGCTGGACCCGTCGCCATAAACCCTATGAACTCCTTACCGTGATGATTACTCATCATGCACCTATCAACACTAATAACGAAATCGACTCTGAGAGGCTTCTTAGGCACCCTTTTCTTATGGATTCTCATTGCTCTAGTCACCCCGCTTATAGTTGCCGGGAACACCTTACTGCTACTTCCACTCTTGTTTAAATAAGAGGACAAAAGGGATAGAGATAACTTTTACCCCAGATAGCACACGGCCCCTCCAAGGCCAGTACCTGGAAAAGAATACCCATTAAGCAATGGGGCTCACTGCTAAGTACCCCTTATTACTCAAAGCGGTGAGGGAACCGGCAAGGAATTGTTGCTTTACTAGCAATAAACAAGACAATAACTGCATAAATAATGAGAATTAGATAAGAAAGACTAAATATTAATTAAGAATAGGATAGGACACAGCTAAATAGCAATTAATGTGATAAAAAAACATTATGAGAATAGTTTATTGACTTACTAATGTTAGCTCTGTACCGTTACCTCTAGGTAGCTGAAGTGTGTTCCGCCCCATAGCAGTGGACCAGCATAGTCGTCTGGGTCCAGGTAGTCTGGTGCCCAGCCTATGATATAGACCTGGAAGTCGCCCTTCTCCGTCTTACTTAGCAATGTTGGCCAGTTGAGCGACTTTACGCTTACCTGGAAGCCTAGCTGGCCCCATGTTTGCTGTAGTAGCGTAGCTATCTGCTCGCGCTGCGTGTTACCCTGGTTATACCATATCTCTATACTGTACTTCGTTGGGTCAATACCGCTCTTCTGTATCAGTTTCATAGCCTTGTCTAGGTCGAACTTGTAGTGTATGACTATGTTATCATTGTGTCCCATTAGGCCAGCAGGTATTACGCCGTAGAGCGGTGCCAGGTAGCCACTGTAAACTGTCTGGGCTATCTGCTCGAATGGTATTGCGTACATTAGTGCCTGTCTTACCAGCTTGTTGTTGAATGGTGGCTTTAGGGTGTTGAGTACTATGTATACTATTGTTAGTGTTAGGCCGCCTTTCTCAACCTTTATCTCAAAGTTAGTGCCTGGGTACTTGTAGCCCTCAACATCCTTTAGCCTATCGAGTGGTATAGCTGCTACATCTGCTTGGCCGCTCTTGTATAGCTGTATTCTTGTTACCGCGTCATTAGCTATGATGTATATTGCTATCTTGTGGCTTGGCACACCATTCTTGCCGTAGGGAGCCTTGTTCCAGAGTGTCTTGTTCCAGTAGTATGGGTTGTACTTTAGCACTATGTAGCTGTCCTCCTTGTAGTCAGCAACGTAGTATGGGCCAGTTGCTACTGGGTACTTGTGTATGTAGAGGTGTGTTGGGTCTTGTTCTCCGGGCTTTACGTACTTTGCCCAAGCTGCTGGGTTCTTTCCGCTCTGTGACTCCTTGAGTGCCTCCTCATACTTGCCCTGTAGCCCCTTCACGTTGTCAAAGAAGTACTTCATTGGGAGTATTGACGCAAACGGGTCCGCTAGTATACTTAGTATGGCCGCGTATGGCCGGTATAGCTTGAGCATTACCACACCTGCTGTCTTGCCACTGTAGCCGAAGAACTTGAGTAGCTCATCTAGGCTCTTGGGCTGTGCTACCTTGCCCTTGTACTCTGCTACTAGGTTGCCACTAGCTAGTACCTTGTTGAATTCTTGCTCGCTTAGCACCTTGCTAGCGTTGACGTCCACAAACTCTGTTATCATCCAGCTTGGGTCCAGGCCTAGCCTAGCTATGCGCCATATGCTGAACAAGACGTCGATTGCACTGATGTCGTAAACCTTGTTGTGCCATGGATCATAGGCCTTTATGCCGCTTCTTATCACGAAATACCAGGTCGTGCCCGCCTTGTCGTGTACCCAGGCTACTGCCACATCTGGTATGTAGTTCTTGGTGTCAGCTTTCCAGTAGGTTACTAGTGTGTCACCTATGTTGTGCCAGATTGCCCAGCCGAAGGTCTCGTAGTCTGCTGCTGGGTCAAACGTGTCCGGCCAGCCTATGGTGGCGTCAACGAAAGTGGTCGCGTTGTTCTTGTAGCCGCCGAAGCCTAGATCAACTACGGGCGCGTTCTGGTCCTCGTATAGTAGGTCGAAGCGCTCTGCTAGTACCGGGTTGTAGTAGCGCCCGTGTAGCCAGCTCCATTCTGTCCGTACGAAGACATACTGGCCTAGCCACAGCGTTGGTACCTGTTCGTTGCTTAACTTGTACACTGCCTCGTATAGGGCCTCTCTTATCTCCGGGTTTGTCTCCTGCCTACCAGCTATTATGAGTGCATCAATTGTCACGTTCCTATAGAATGCTGGATCAATGCTTGTAAAGGCTACACACTTCTCTGGTGGCTTAGTCTTCTTCGTGTCAACCTGGTACTTGACTATTATTAGCTTCTTCCCATGTGTATCAATCTTTGGTATCTGGGCACCCTTAGGTGCTACAACGACTACCGCCTTGCTAACCTCGATTACGTGAACACCCTTAGGTAGAGGAGTTGGTGGCTTTGTCGTAGTAGTCGTTGTGGTAGTTGTTGTCGTTGTCTTTGTCGGCGATGTGGTTGTTGTCTTCGGCGATGTAGTTGTCGGCGGCGCGACCGTGGTCGTGGTTGTTGGCTGTGTTGTCGTTGTCGTTGTTGGTGGTGCTGTGGTTGTTGGCGTGGTGGTTGTTGTCTTACCACCACCCTTGGAGGCATAGTAGTACGCTACACCAGCAACAATAATGATAATGATGATAGTCGCAGTTATCCAGGCCGTACGAGAGGCCATGCTCTTACACCTACCTATTGTACCTTTTTCACCATAGGGGATAAGAAGGTGGGCTCCCTTAAATATTCGGCGTTAGCTGATGACGCTGTGCTACGTTACTATATATGCGTGTTATCCGCGTCGTCTTGCTACTATATATGTCCCATAGTAGTGGGGTGACACGTCCAGGAGAAGCTCTAATAGGGGGGTCGCTCCCAATGTGCCTTACCCTTGGAACGTGGTGCTAGTGCCGGGAGCCCTTGTCTCCTAAGAGCAACGGGGCGTGATGAGTTGGCAGAGCTTAAGAAGTTCCTAATACGCAGGCTACTAACCTTCATACCAACTCTCATAGGTGCCACGCTCATAGTATTCGTAATAGCGGTGAAGATTCCTGGGAATCCTGCTAGGCTCTGGGCTGGTGGTCAGAAGGCTTCGCCAGAAGTAGTCGCTAGGCTTGTTGCTGAGTACCATCTTAACGATACTTGGTATAACCAGTACTACTTCTTCATGAAGAACATCTTATCAGGACAGGCAATAAGCCCCGTAACGCACACGAATATATGGAACGAGATAACGACGCGCTTGCTCCAGGTAACCTTGCCTCTGGCGCTCTTCTCGTTTACCCTAATAGTTATAATAGGTATACCTCTTGGAATTATATCAGCAATAAAACGCGACGCATGGATAGATGTCGTTATACGCGCTTTCGCGCTAATAGGTATCTCAACACCTATCTTCTGGCTAGCCTATCTCCTCATTTTCTGGCTCCAGCCACATGGACTCGTAACTCTGGCTGGCATGCCCCTACCAAAGTACAGGATAACTGGCGTGCCACCAATAGATGCCTTGCTGAAGCTCGACTTTCACTACCTCTGGCTCTTCGTTAAGCGCATGTGGTTGCCAGCATTCTTGCTCGGCTTCACGGGTATTGGGGTGATAACTAGGCTCACAAGGAACAGCTTCCTCGATGCCATGAGCGGCGAGTATGTTGTCTTCATGGAGGCTAGAGGGTTCCCAAAGAGAAGGATATACATGCACGTATTACGCAATGCCCTTACGCCAATAGTTACTGTATTGGGCCTCATGTTTGGTGGATTGCTTGCAGGCGCGCCGATAACTGAGACCATATTCGGTCTACCAGGACTAGGCAGGTACATACTGCAATCAATATACAACTTCGACTACTTAACGATGATAGCGGGCGTGTTCTTCATAGCAATAATCTATATGACAAGCAACCTAATAGTAGACATACTCTATGCCGTAATAGATCCACGCGTAAGGTACTAATGAATCCCTGGACTCCCTAAGGTATGCCATGCGAGGTGCACACATGTGCCCAAATACGTGTATGTAAAGAACCCGCTGGATAAGCTAACAGATGCACTAATAGACGCGTTCGCGTTGCTCATGGATAAAATAAGGCCGGGATGGAGAACCAAGAATAGGGGTAGGCTGGAAGAATGGAGACTAATGTTCTATACGCTTAACCGCTCACCCCTAGGTATAGCTGGGGTAGTGCTCGTAGCTTTCTTCATACTATTGGCTATCTTTGGGCCCTCCTTCGCGCCAGTTAGCTACCGTACTGGCCTTGTGCTATGCGACATGAAGGCTAGGTTAGCGCCTCCGGGCACGGTCATAACAATACCAAACAAGGATTACTGTGTAAGGATGGGGCTTCATCCAGGCAAGTTCAAGTTCCTTGTGGGGAGCGATAACTTTGGACGAGATCTCTGGAGCCGGCTGCTATACGGTGCGCGCACAAGCTTAGTGGTCTCAATACTCGTAGTCACTATTGGCTCCGCTATAGGGATACTCCTGGGCCTAGTAGCGGGCTACTACGGAGGCATCGTAGACGAGACTATTATGAGGATAACTGATATGTTCCTAGCATTTCCGGGCCTCATTCTAGCAATGGCATTATCAGCGACGCTTCCCTATGCCATTCAGGGCTGGTTCAAGAGCCACATGGAGCTCGCTAAGGCACTGGGCTACCTCTTCGCAGTAGAAAAGGTTGATTACCCGGCCTTAGCGAGCCTCTTGTCAGTCATAATAGCGTTATGGATTGTCTGGTGGCCTGGCTACACTAGGCTAGTCAGGGGAACAGTACTAAGTGTCCGCGAAAATACCTATGTGGAGGCCGCTAAGGCACTGGGAGTATCTGATCTGGGAATAATGTTTAGGCACATACTGCCCAACATGATTGGGCCAGTACTAGTATATATAACGATGGATCTCGGGGGCGCTATACTTACAGAAGCTGGGCTAAGCTTCCTCGGCCTCGGCGCCGTGCCACCACTGGCCGATTGGGGCCGTATAATCTATGATGGGGCACAGTTCTTCCCTAATGCCTATTGGCTAGTACTATGGCCAGGACTCTTCATATTCCTAACGGTCTTCGGGTTCAACCTCTTCGGCGATGCGCTGAGAGATGCTCTTGACCCGAGGACTAGGAGGAGTATTGAGTTCAAGGTGAAGAAGATCGTGACTGAGGAAGAGCAAGAGGCCTAGGGAGGGCCGGGATCATGGTTGAGCTACGCTGTAATGACCCCATAATAGAAGTACATGATCTCTATGTGTACTTCTATACATATGCTGGCGTGGTACGGGCTATTGAGGGTGTTAGCTTCTGCATCGAGCGCGGCGAGACCTACTGCCTTGTGGGTGAGACGGGATGCGGTAAGTCGGTTACATCGCGTGCCCTTACCAAGCTTATACT
>JALVKZ010000136.1 GCA_027033675.1 Pyrodictiaceae archaeon
AGTTTTAAGTGCCTCTCGGAATCCTTGCCCGTGTACACTAATCTGCCATCACTTTTAGGTAGGCCAAGCCTCATAGTCCTCCATTTTCCTCTAGGAACAGGTATCTTTGCGCCAAGAGGATACATGACAAAAGGTCTGCGCAGCTTATTAGCCTCCTTGATAGCGCCAATAATCACTGATATTTTCTCGTCGAAGCTTGTTGTCTTACTGAGCCGAGGCCTAACCTCTATGGGAGGGCCTTCCCAGTTAAGGCAAGGTAATAGTTTAAAATCATAGGTTACTCTAATACGCGTACAACCTGCACAGAACAAGAAGTTCCCCACTGGTCCCACGAGTTCAACTTTTACGCCATTGTCAAGCACTATGATAGGCCTATTATGCAATCCTAGGCGATAATCTATAGAGACTATACGGTCCTCAAGAAGCTCTAATACGCGCCAGCGAGGCAAGTAGTGCTCCCTGAACGTCTTCACAGCTTTTCCAACAGGGTGAAGCTCTATAAACTGAACCATGGCACCGAGTTCGGCCGCGAGGTCGATTATTTTTGGAATATCTTTTTCATTTAGTCCTCGCAGTATAACGAAATTAATCTTCACTGGTACATTATAGTCCCTGAGTAGCCTTAAGTTATTAAGAACTCTTTTAAGCATCTTGGATCCTGTTATCCTTTGAAATGATGCCTCGTTAAGGGCATGGAGGCTTACATTTACATGGTTTATTCCAGCATCAACTAGTCCAGGTAAATGGTTATGAATTAGCGACGCATTAGTAGTAATTGACACGTATGAGTTATCCTCTTTAAGAATACGTACAATATCTACTAGATCATCTCTCAGCGTTGGCTCGCCGCCAGTTATCTTAAACGCGAATATACCGAGGCGTCGTGAAGCCTCTTTTATCAGTCTTATTTCCTCAAGGCTTAGCTCCTCCTTCATTACCCTAGATTCTCTATAGCCCTCCATATGGCAGAATATGCAAGAGAAGTTACAGCGTCCCGTTACCATTATTCTTAAATTCGTTAGTGGGCGGCCATAGCGGTCGAAGAGCAGCGTATTGCCACCAGATTACATACCTCTCCCCACGCACCTATATCTATGATACCCAGCTCCTACGCTACAGGCCTCATTAACACCAGAACCGGGATAAGAGCATTACCATATTAAGCAGTAGCTTCTACGAATCTAACATGGTACTAGTAGGCAGCTGAGCGGGGTCAGCAACATAGCTCGGGGCCGCGATAAGTAGGTGACCCTAAGATGCCGAGAGTAAACGGCGAAGTAGTTTGTCCTCGCTGTGGTACAAAGATGGAGTACAGAGTGGAAATAGAGTTCGGTGAAAACGGTGCAAAGAGGATTCGCTATTATTATAGATGCCCACGTTGTGGCTATAGAGAGAACGACTTAACGATAGTAGTAAGGCGTGACGGTGCTAACAAGGTAATAATCGAAAAAGAGGAGTACGTTAAGATAGCAGTACCAATTAAGGAGGAAACCTAAAACATTATTTTTAATCGGTACCCCTTGCCGCGCTCTACTCCAAAACCCCCTAGAGGCCTTCTCTAGCTTATCCTAAGGGATTGCCTGGAGGATGCACAAAGAGTTGGGAACCTTTGTTGGAAAAATTGTTGATTTCATAAAGAATATACAAAATATAGGTACTTATGTTAGGATACTTGAGGCAAAAAGCATTGCTAGGCGTATGTTTGTAACGAATAGTTTTGACGGACTACTCTCTAGCCTAGGTGTTATACTTGGCAGCTATATTAGTGGAGCATCCAATCCAACAAACTATATCGGTGGTGTCGCTGGAGCAGCTTTCGCTATGGGGTTCTTTAGCGGATTCATTGCTACCTACATGTCTGAGCGTGCAGAGCGTCTACGCGAGCTGCATGAGACGGAAAAAGCTATGCTTCATTCACTAAGAGGAAGCATATACGAGAAGGCCGCACGGCTAGTGCCACTCTATGTTGCTATGTGGAGCGGATTTGGTGCAGTAGTATTACCTCTAGTAGCCATCCTCCCGTTCATAATTAAAGAAGTTATTGGAATAAACATACCTATTAGAAGCCTTGTATACATCTCTACATCAATAATCCTTACAGAGTTATTTATGCTCGGAGTCTATCTCGGTCATATAAGTGGCGAGAGTAAGCTGATCAGTGGACTGAGATTAGCGCTAATAGGCTTAGCAGCCGTCGTTTTCTTTGCGTTTATAGGCGTAATAGTCTAATAGAGAGCGAATAATCCCTCAGGACAGCGAAGAGATCATCACCCTGGTCTTAGGACCTTGATGCATCAGTTCCGCCGGAACTCTTCACCGGGGGAGACTGCATGAACTGCAGCGAAGCGTTCCAATACGCTTGTAAGAAGTATTGGTGGTGCGAGAAAATATTACTGTATGTGGTAATGTTACAAGGCATTGATGAGTCACATGGCCTCCCCCATACAGTGAGGGTCCTGTGCAATGTGTATTCATTATTAGAGAGACTGGGAAGGACAGATATTGACGAGGAGTCGTTAGTACTAGCGACATTATTACACGATATAGGGAGGGGGTTTGAGGACTACTTAGGCACTCATCACGCCGTAATTAGTGCAGAACTTGCTCGGGGCATTCTTTTTGAAATAGGTATTAGGGGTGCTAAGTCGGCTAAGATAAGGGATATGATTCTAGAGCATAGTTTTAGCCTGGGCAAGAAGCCGTCCACTCTGGAGGCGTGCATCCTAAGCGATGCAGATAAGCTAGACGCGCTTGGGGCTATCGGAGTCTATCGGCTCATAGAGACTTCGTTGATGCGGGGCCGCTTGGTTACTGATACATTAGCTCATGTATGGGATAAGCTTGTTAAGCTGCCTAGCCTCATGTGTTTCGAGGAGTCAAAGAAGATAGCTGAGGAGAAACTCGGCGTCCTCCTAGCTTATGTAAGAGAGCTGTCACGGGAGGTTCTAGTATACGAGGATGCTGTATCGAAGGCTTTTGAGAAAGCCCTTAGCCTCTTAGAGAAACAAGGAAATAGGAGCAGGAAGGAGCAAGGAGAAGGGAGTAGCTCTTGAGGCAAAAACTCTTATTCCTCATACTAGACGGGGCAGCCGATAAACCAGTTAATGGTAAGACACCGCTAAGTGAGGCTAATACTCCGGGACTAGACCTTCTCGCTGAACACGCCATATGTGGATTTCATTACCCGGTAGAGCCGGGCGTAGCTCCTGAGAGCGATCTTGCAACGATATCTCTGCTTGGATATAATCCTGAAAGATACTACACCGGGCGTGGTCCTCTAGAGGCACTAGGCATAGGTCTTAGCATTAAGGAGGGCTACGAGGTAGCCTTTAGGGCGAATTTTGCCACGATAGACCCAGCTACTAGGCGCATAATAGATAGACGAGTTGGACGAAGCTTAACAAGCCGAGAGGCCCGGGAACTAGCTAAGAGCCTTGACGGCATGAGGCTTAGCCTAGACGGCTATGCAGTAGTAAGAGCAACTATAGGGCATCGGGCAGTAGTTATCATAGGGAGTAAGACTTGGAGGCTAAGCGCCGAGGTACAGAACATCGATCCCGCGTATATAAGAAAAGGCAAAGTATCAGTAGCTGTACGTAATCCTGATATGAGACTTCCTCGCTGCGAACCGCTAGTCAATACACAGGAGGCGAGGAATACTTGCTTGCTCGTAGACGAGTTCATCGATAAAGCCATCCAGGTACTCGAAGAACACAAAATAAATAAGGAGAGGGAAAAAAGAGGCCTCCTAAAAGCAAATGCCATACTCTTACGCGATGCTGGAGATAAAATGCCGAGAATGCCTCCAATAACAAATGTCCTTGGAGTAGTCTCTGCGGCAGCTATAGCAGAGATGCCGGTAGAGATTGGAATAGCCAGAGCAGCGGGAATGAAGATATACGCGGTAACCCCTCCTACGGGTGATCTTGAGAGAGATCTACCTGATCGCTTAGAAAGAACTGTGGAGGCCCTGAAAGAGAACGACTTTGTTTATGTTCATTTAAAGGGGCCCGATGAACCAGGTCATGACGGTGATTTTGAGAGGAAAAAGAAGGCCATAGAACTAATCGACGAGTACTTCGTCCAGCCGTTTCTCAAGAGAATAGAGCTTGAGAAAATCACAATACTAGTAACATCGGATCATGCGACACCCTGGAGCCTCAAGAGCCATAGTGGCGACCCCGTGCCCTGGATGCTAAGCAGTACATCAATAAAAGAGAGCCTGGGCAAGTTCAGCGAAATAGTTTGCAACGAGAAGGCTAAGACAAAACTAGATCATGGATGGGAGTTACTACCCTGGGTGATGAGGTACCTAAATAGCCTATCCTAGGGTTTATCGAGGCTAGAATTCTTGAGATATCTCAGCAGCGCCCGAAGCCTCATCACAACCAAGTAGTTAAATTCTCAGCTCCGGTCCACGTCAGCACATCCATTATCCAGGGAGTAC
>JALVKZ010000137.1 GCA_027033675.1 Pyrodictiaceae archaeon
CGCCCCGATAGTAACGTTAGCTTTTTGATAGAAAGGCATCGCTAAGACCCTACCCGGGGCTCTCTCTAAACCTCGGGCGAACGAGGGGCTCGTTATGGCTAAGTCCGATAAGAAGAAAAAAGAACCAGTCAGTGGAACCAAGAAGGAACTCGTCATAGTAACACGGCCGGTAGTTACAAGGGATAAGGTTGAGAAAGATGAAAGAAAGAGGAAACTACTCATGGTGCTCAAGGCTATGGAAGACCAAGGCGGCATATATGAGAGAAGCTTAGCGCACTTAATATACTGGCTCCAGACCGAGAAAGGCCTAGATCTTGGCTATAACTTCTACGTTATAGGAGATGTACCAACATCCAAGGAATTACACGAGGACGTTGTCGCTCTACTATATGTGGGGTTAGCGGAAACCGATCCTCGGACTAAAAAACTACGCCTAACTAGTGATGGTAAGGAGTTCCTAGAAAAAATCCTTGATAAAGAGTACTACGAGAAACTAGCAGCAGCCATAGAGGAGTACAAGCCAAAAGTCGCAGCCCTCGACGCACAGATAGAGCTAACAACAATGCTCCAGAGGCCACGCGGTAGGAGACGAAGATTCTTCTAAATCCAGACTAACACGTTTTTGCTAACTACTTATCCTATAGTGATAAAACGTATGTGAACTAAGAACCGCTTCTCATTTAGTTAGTGTTAGTTGATGCCGGAGAGCTATGGTAAAAAGGAAAGGAGTTACACGTTTAGCCTCCCGGAGCCCCGTGCCAGGTAGCATCTCTCCATACAGCTTCCCAGTAATCAGATTCGCTAAACACGAGGGGCTTTACTACGGCATCGTGTAGTTTCCTGAGTAGCGCGTGGTGGAAGCTCTCGTCTCTTAGCATTAGCTCTATTAGGAATACTGCAGCAGGGTTATTCTTTATCCGTTCATCCTTAAGCAGCTTGTTTAGCTCCTCTATGGCTTCCCTCTCTTCCTCTATGTGTCTTTCTATTTCCTTAATTATTTCCTCGGATTCTTGCTCTGTGACAAGCCGCGGGTTTTCTAGTAGATCGGCGAGGGCCTCGTATATTAGCGCATGTTTAAGCGAATCGAGAGACACTGCTTTCATTAGGGTCTTCAGCATTATGTTATGGGATTTTGAAGCTGTTTCCTCGAGTCGCTTAGAGTATTCTCTTTCTCTCTTTGCTTCTTCGCGGAAATAAGTTATGAGTTCTTCGGCGTCTGCCATTGGGTCGTCACCTCTTTTGTTAATAATGCTTTGGAGAAGGGTGTTTGGCTCCACTAGATTTGTTTAGGCGTTTAATAGTATTAAGCGGTATCGTGTATTCATCGCGGCTAGGTTCTTATTCCCTCAATTGGAACACTATGTAATACCAGTGCTTATAACCCGGACTCGGTTTTGCCCACACTGGGTGTAGGGGTTAAGCTATGCGAGTCAAGCACGTTGAGGAAATCCTAAAGATAATGAGAAACATAGAACAGGTAAGAAACATTGGTATCGTTGCACACGTTGATCATGGTAAGACGACTACTAGTGATAGCCTATTAGCAGCAGCTGGTATAATCTCGCAGCGTATTGCTGGCGAGGCGCTTGCCCTAGACTATCTAAAAGTTGAGCAGCAGCGCGGTATAACCGTGAAGGCTGCCAACATTAGCCTTTATCACGAGTACCAGGGTCGACCCTATGTCATTAACCTTGTGGATACGCCTGGTCACGTAGACTTCTCGAGCCATGTTACGAGAAGCCTTAGGCTCATGGATGGCGCGATACTTGTAGTTGATGCTGTTGAAGGCGTTATGCCTCAGACCGAGACAGTGCTTCGCCAGAGCCTCGAGGAGAGGGTAAGACCGATACTCTTCATCAACAAGGTCGATAGGCTCATCAAGGAGCTGAAGTATACTCCTCAGCAAATACAGCAGCGATTCATCGAGATAATTAAGGAGATAAACTATCTTATAAGCATCTATGCTGACGGCGAGTTCAAGAAGAAGTGGCAACTTGACCCGACAAGTGGCATGGTGATATTTGGTAGTGCTCGTGACAAGTGGGGCATAAGCATACCAGCTGCCCAGAAGAAAGGCGTGAAGTTCAGCGATATAATCGAAACCTATAACCGCGGCAAGGAAGCGGTAGAGGAGTTTGCTACGAAGGTCGCGCCACTGCATGAGGTACTCCTAGACGCGGTAGTGAAGTTTATACCGAACCCGAGAGAGGCGCAGAGGTATCGTATACCAAAGATATGGAAAGGAGACATCAACAGCGATGTCGGCAAGGCAATGATGGAGGCAGACCCGAACGGCCCACTCGTATACGCTGTGTCATTCATGAGGGTTGATCCAAGGATAAGACGACTAGTGGCAACTGGGCGTATATTCAGCGGGACACTCAAGCAGGGCGACGAGGTCTGGCTAATAAACGCGCGCAAGACAGCAAAAGTGCTACAGGTAAGCATCTACATGGGCCCGGACCGCGAGGTTGTTGACGAGATCCCTGCAGGCAATATAGCGGCGACACTGGGCCTCGAAGACGCTAGGACGGGTGAAACAGTAGTATCAGTTGACCTCAAGGACAAAGTTCCACCATTCGAGAGGCTCCAGTTCGTATCAGAGCCGGTAGTAACGGTCGCAATAGAGCCTAAGAACCCCAAGGACCTACCAAAGCTAATCGATGCCCTCTACAAGCTAACAATAGAGGACCCAAGCCTCCAGGTCAAGATAAACCAGGAGACCGGAGAGTACCTGCTTAGCGGTATGGGCCCACTGCACATAGAGATAGCGCTGTGGTGGCTTAAGGAGACCTATGGCCTCGAGGTGAAGACTAGTCCACCAATAGTAGTGTACCGTGAGACCATCAGGACCAAGAGCCAGGTATTCGAGGGCAAGAGCCCCAACAAGCACAACAAGCTATACATAAGCGTAGAGCCGCTCAACGAGGAGACAATAAAGCTCATACAAAGCGGCGAAATAAGCGAAGACCAAGAGCCGCAGGAGAGAGCTAGAATACTGAGAGACAAGGCTGGATGGGACTACGACGAAGCAAAGAGAATATGGGCGATAGACGAGAACTTCAACGTATTCATAGACAAGACCACGGGTGTACAGCACCTAAGAGAAGTCAAGGACACAATCATACAGGGCTTCCGCCTAGCCATGAAAGAGGGCCCACTAGCAAAGGAGCCGGTAAGAGGAATCAAGGTAATCCTGCACGACGCGGTCATACACGAGGACCCAGCACACAGAGGACCAGCCCAGATCTACCCAGCGGTGAGAAATGCTATCTATGCTGGCATACTAACCTCGAAGCCAACGCTCCTTGAGCCAATACAGAAGCTAGACATACGCGTGCCACAGGAGTACCTAAGCAACGTAATAGCAGTAATATCCAGGAAGCGTGGAAAGATAATAGACATGAAAGAACACGGCGTAGTAATGAGGGTTCTTGCGGAGATACCAGTAGCAGAGAGCTTCGACCTAGCAGCCGAGCTAAGAAGCGCTACCCAGGGCAGAGCCTTCTGGGGCACAGAGTTCAGCAGGTGGGCACCAGTACCAGACAACATGTTAATGGAGTTAATAAGGAAGATCAGGGAAAGGAAAGGACTGCCACCAGAGCCACCAAAGCCCGAAGACTTCATAACACCCTACTAGCGGTTAATACGGCAAGGTATTTTTGCTCCAACTTCGGCCCAAGAACATCTACTCCACTCCTTTCCAGATAATTACTTCATTGCAACCACATAGTAAGCGCTTTTCTACCCATTGAAGTCTTACTCATTCTACACGGGACTGGGCACGATGCACGAAATGCTCATCATATATGATGACGTTTTCAGACTCCATGACGATCCAACCGGGGCTCATATGGAGTCGCCTCAGCGCCTTTCAAGAGTAATAAGAGCTCTAAACACTACTAAGCTCTACATGCTAGCCGAGTATCGCTCTCCAAGGCTAAGTCCCTGGACTGAGGAGAGACTATGCGAGATACATAGTTGTGAATATGTGGCAAGAATACGCGAGTTATCAGAGAAAGGCGGTGGGCTTGTCGATCCCGATACATATGCGAATGAGTACACGTTCCAGGCAGCTACTCGCTATGCGGAAGCGGTACTAGACGGTGCAAATGAACTAGCCGAGGGTAAATACCGCATAGTATTTGTCCCGGGCAGACCACCTGGCCATCACGCAGGTAGATACGGTGTTGCAATGGGTGCACCGACGCTCGGCTTCTGCATATTCAACGTCTCGGCGCTGGCAGCGGTACACTTAGCAAGGCTATCGAGGCCCCGCAAGGTCCTTGTGATTGATTTTGATTTGCACCACGGCAATGGTACTCAAGAGATATTGTATGATAACCCTGATATAATACATCTTGATCTGCACCAGGATCCATCAACGATATATCCTGGCACGGGGTGGTCTTGGCAGATAGGTGAGGGCAT
>JALVKZ010000138.1:0-1859 GCA_027033675.1 Pyrodictiaceae archaeon
ACTCTGCCATACTGGGGCGCAGTGCTAACGATCTGTATCTTTCTCTTGTTCATCTCCTTGTAGATGTGGCGTAAGAACTCCTCCCTCTCCATTGGGTCCAAGTCTAGCCACATGTTCTCCTTGCCGCGTCCGACTGGGACGAAGTTGAAGAACACGACTCTCTCAACACCAATGCTCTCCGCGAGGTCAAGTATATCGTCCACCTCATCTATGTTAGCCTTTGTAACGGTCACGGCCATAGCATGGCTGACGCCAAGCTTGACAGCGTTCTCGAGAGCCTTTACAGCTCGCTGCCACGCACCAGGCACGCCGCGGAACCAGTCATGCTTCTTCGGATTAGCACTATCAACAGAGACCTCGACGTAGCGCAGGCCTAGCTTGACGGCCTTCTCGAGCTTCTCTATGTCGGCGAACATCCAGCCATTAGTCGCCACAGCCGCGTATATGCCTCTCTTAGCCATCTCGTGAACCACGTGGTAGAAATGAGGATGAATGGTTGGTTCTCCACCGCTGAGTGCGACAGCAGCTACTCCAGCCCTATCAAGGTCGTCTACGAGCTTCAGCTTCTCCTCAAGGGTTAGCTCATCTGGTAATGGGTGGTCGGCTCTCTGGTAGCAGTGCTTGCAGCGCAGGTTACACATGTTGGTGAAGTTCCATACTATGAGGAATGGTGCTGGCATCTTCTGTGGAACGGTCACGCCGTAGCGCGCTAGGCCCTCGAAGACAAGGGAGACGCCGCGCCGAAGAGCCGGGTCCGAGAGTGCCTTACGAGCCTCGTCTAGGTCGCCGTGGAGAGCCCTAACACCTATCTCAACTATCCTGTTTATCAGGGCTGAGAGAAAGCGTGCAGTTATTGGGCACGCGTATAGCTCTTGACCAGCGAACTGAGTAAGGGCATGATAGAGCAGCGTGGCATCTACTTCTCCGCGATCTGGATAAACACATCGAACCCTCTTGATGGCTAGCTTAAGCATGGACCTAGTTACAGGGTTGTTAAACATTATCCTAATAGCAGCGAGGTAGGCGCCGATGCCTCCTCTCTTAGCCTCTTTGTGCAGTTTCTCAATCTCATCCGAGGCTACTTCTCCTACACTACTCACTTCCTTCCACCTCCTTTCCACTGTAAGGGGTGCACAATAAACTCCTTAACCATGGAGAGGGCTTCGCGGGAAAGAACACCTACGAGGTCCTTAAGCCTCCCGGCTCGTAGTTCGCGCCAAATAAACCCTGGCCTTAAGTAGAAGCGGCGATAGGCGTACTTGATCATGCTCTGGAGCTGCTTCCTAGTGAAGCGGAAGCCGCGCATAACAGCACGAACAGTAGTATAGTGCTCCCAGTTAGTATCCTCTATGAGCCCATACTTCTTCGCGTACTGGTAGAGAGGCGTACCAGGATACGGAGTCAGTGCGGTGAATTGTGCATAATCCGGGTCAATCTTTATCGCAAACTCCACGGTCTTTTTCATATCGTCTATGGTCTCCCACGGAAAGCCCAGTATGAAAGAAGCAGTAGCAAATCCTCCTATTTCCTTCTTCCAGCGAAAGACCCTCTCAACTTGCTCCAGGGTAATCTTCTTACCTATCTTATTCAGCGTCTCCTGGCTAGCCGATTCTACACCAAAGTAAAGAGCGCTGCAACCGTTCTCGTAGAGGAATCTCATATACTCCTTAGTCATATGGTCTACCCGGGAGCCACAAGCAAATGTTAAGTCGAGACCACGCCTCTTGAGCTCAGTTATTAGCTCTTGCATAAACCTCCTACCAACGCCTATGTCGTCGTCTGCGAATACAACGTGCTTTGCACGATACTTGTAGACAGCTTCCTCTATCTCGTCAGCCACGTTGAGCGCTTTCCGGATC
>JALVKZ010000138.1:1869-4363 GCA_027033675.1 Pyrodictiaceae archaeon
TGGGTAAGAGGTGTCGAGCAGGCCATGGTAGTTCATCGAGGTCAGGCGGCGGTCTCTCGGGGGTAAGTATTGTTCTCCCCACCTTCTTTGAGCGAAACGCTATCCCCCTTACTTGCTTGAGCTTCTCCTCGTCGAGCCCATAGCGCTCAATGATATCCATTAGCTCCGCGGTAGTATATTCTCCCTCGCCCCTAACCACTATGTCGGCCCCGTGGTCAAGAGCCTCATTAAACATGAATGTTGGGTGAATACCACCAACAATGACTGGGACATCGGGTAGCTCTTCCTTCAGCAGCCTGATGGCCTCATATCCCTTTGGCGCAGTTGGTGTTAGCAGCGATAACCCAACCAGGTCGGGTTTCCAGGACTTGACCTCGCTGAGCCAGGTATCCTTCTCCATTTCGAGGGTCGGTGTATCTAGGATCCTTACTTTGTGCCCGTTGCGCTCCAAGACGGCAGCTATGTATGCTAGGCCTAGTGGCGGCGCCTTCATCCCAGTTATCTTGTAGATCTCTAATCGATGGATACCGGGTGGAAGACTGAGTAGGACACGCATGGTCACCGTATACCCATGTAATAGTATGGATGTGTTTGCTAGGGATTAGGGTAACTCGAAGAACACACCATATGTGCTAGGCATGTGACAAGAAGATGAGACCCTCACCTCTAAGTGTTCTCCGGGACTAGCTCTCTTGGAGCAACTTTATTCCTCTTTGCGCAAGTTCTATGTATAATCTCTTAGCTAGGGGAGACACGCGCAGTAACTCGTCGGGGCTACGTGGAACGAATGGTAGAACAAAGCTTAGTAGCTTATCCTCATCCCTTAACGTGGATAACACCTCGTCTATTAAAATGGCTATTGCCTCAAACTCGTCACGTGGCCTCTCTATAACACGGTTGGCGAATTCCAGGAACTTGCTAAGAAACCCTGAGCGCGTCCTCGCCAAGAGCCCTACGAGATAAGACACGTTCATGCGTACTGAGGCGTGGCCCAGTTCTCCCTCAACATATATGTAAAAGGAGTTACAATGAGGAACCTCGTAGCACTCGTTGCCGAGCACATTGCAATCGAATCTATCGAGAGGCGTCATTGTCCTGGCATCGTGGTACGCGGTTCCATGCTCTAGTCTAGGCTTAAGACGAAACACTATTTCCTTATATCTATAGATTACTTGGCCCCCGGTAACGCTACGGTCATGCGCGGCATGCCATATTCTACGAATAATGTATTCATTGAAGCCTCGGCTCCGAAGAAACGTCGTAGTGAATGCTGGGGCGTCAATACAGTGAAGCCTATGATTGTTAACGCATAGCTTCGCTATGTCACGTAGCCCGGTTACAACAGCTTTGAATAATCGTAGCATGTCCCGGCTCATGGGCTCATCAAGGCTCATGGGCTATTCCTCTACCCTCGGTCATAGTGCCTTGAGCAATAGGAGGGGTCTACGAGTGTCCCCGAGAAGAGATACTCGCGGCTCTTAGATTGTTAGTGTCTCGGTATTAGAGTGCTTCTCTGTCTATCCTCGCTAAGACCAGACTGTGTAGAGAAACAAGGGTGTTGCAAGGCGGCAAGGAAGGGGGATGAAGTGCCGGGTGCGGGAGGCTTCGGCTAGGTGTCCGCTCATCATATTCCTGTTCAGCGGAGGTGCATTAGTGCTCCACACTGCCAGGAAGGTGCGCTCTTTTCCTAGCTAGTTATAGGCGAAGACTGAGTTTTCTCAGTGCGTTCTCCAGCTCGGAGAGGTCTAAGTCGTCTTTGAGCCTAACTATCGCGAGGCCGCTGTGACCGCCTATGTCTAGGGCTATTCCCTCTCTTACTAGTCCGGTCGCGACTCGGTAGGCCCCTCTCCCCTTGCTCCTAATGATTAGGAGCTTTACTCCATCATCCCGTTCTATGAGCAGCGCTATTGGCTGCTTTAGCACCTTGTAGAGCTTGGAGGCTAGTGCACTTGAGCCCCTACTAGCCCATTTTCCGCGCGCATCTATGAACCGTATGTATCCTATCCTTCGAGCCGTTATTGCCAGCTCTTTGGCCTTCTCCATTATCTCCCTATCGCTCTCCTCTGCTATCCTTACGACCTTTTCCACGAGCTTGCGGTCAAACGGCATGTCTTGTGGCAGGGGGCTTGCTAGCCATTTTACCAGTTTTTGCCACATCTCCTTGTCGCGGAGAACCGTGCACGCCTTCGAGATACTCGCTGCTAGCTTGACCACTCTTTTCTCGGCCTCTGTTAGGGGCTTCGCCCCCCTCTCCAGGACACCGACAGCCTTCATGAAAGCCTCTAGCCTTGGCGTCATGTGGCGTACTCCCAGGCTCCGTAGCAGGTTAAAGGTGAGCATAGCGGTTGGTTTATGGCCTAGGTAGACCTCCTCGCTTAGCTCATAAAGCTTCTTAGACATATAGATAGTTGAGAAGTGGTGATCGATATAGACCAGGCGCGTTTCCCTGCACTCGCGGAGAAAGTTGCTAAGGACTTCGTAAACATTACTAGTC
>JALVKZ010000139.1 GCA_027033675.1 Pyrodictiaceae archaeon
CCTGCTTGTATCACCGCTTATTCCGCCTAGGGCTATTATCCCAGCGCGTGGTACTCCGAGGGATCGTATCCACTCGGCTATATTCTCAGCTTCGCGAGAATCCAGGCGGCCCATTTTCACCTCGTAGCCCCACTCGGGCCTGCCACGCTTATTGAGCAAGACAACGTTGATATCGCATCCGCCCTGTGGCATAGAGTAGCCTCTGCGAAGACCCTTACGCTCAGCTAGTAGCTCTCCGAGGCCGAACTGTAGCTCCACACCATACCTTGCCAAGAGCGCGTCGGGGCTAGGCGTTCCCTCAACTTCCTCCACATAGTCGGCCACACTATAGAGGAGCGAGACCAGCGAGGAGCGGTGCCGATAATATACACGAGCTCTACGAGTCCTCCACAAAGGAATGCGCTCGACAAGCCCCATCTCCTCTAGGACGCGGAGAACCCCGGTCGCTATCCCTGGTTGAGGGGATGTGGAGAGCCCAGCCTCGTAGAGCTAGACAGCTATGTCGGCGGCTCTCCAATAGCCCTGGGCTAGTAGCTGGAGAACCGCCTCGTAGATCCTGCTTAGCTGCCTATCTTCCTCGCTAAATACTTCCCCGATAAGCCCTCTAGCCGCGGGGACAAGGCCAGCTGCTCGCTCAGCTAGTAGCTTCCAGGGCTCGCTCCGGGGCCTGATGTGTAGTAGTACCCAGGGGTCACGGACAATAATTGACCACAGAACTGCCTCGCGGGGCCCAAGGCCCTGGCCATGGAGTGACGCGATGGTATCCGCGATGCTTGCTAGGCCTACGTGGAAGGCCTCGAAGAAGCCCAGTAAGGGACTCCTCTCGTCGAATACGCGGCGCGCTACGCCTAGGCTAGATCCGCATAATATGAGACTCCTCTCAGCCTCCTGGGCAGTGATTGCTAGTAGGTCCCAGTACTTCTCCGGGACACGCTGGAATTCATCAATAACTATGCTTTCTCCCCGCTTCCTCAGCCCCTGGGTAGCCATGAATAGGCATTCCCGGAGGCCAATACTTCTCTTACTAGCCCGTTCCTCCACTATGCACTCGCCACTACGCGTAACGGTGGCGTAGAGGCCCCAATTAACACAGTTCCTTAGAAGCCATGTTTTCCCGTCTTCCTCCTACCATATACTAGCACCCAGCCTTGCTCCCGGGAACGCTTAGCAAGATAACTACACTCCCATTGATGGATAACTATTCTCTGCACTAGTAGATACCTCCACGGCATAACCCGCTCTGTATAACTGTGGTTATATACCGGTGAGTATATTCCCTGAGGAATACTCTGGGCTCGTGGGGGAAAGGAGCTGCTTTGGTCAGTGTAGCGGTTGTTGGGTGTGGCGCTGTTGGCTCAGTATTAGCTGTCGCGCTTAGCAGGGGAGGCGTGGACGTGGCAGTCGTTGCTCGGGGCCAGGGTCCTAGCAGGGTGGTTGTCGAGGGTCTAGGAGAGGCTGGTATCCCCATTTACACGTGGAGCGATGCACACAGGCTTAGTCCGTGGCTAGTTCTCTATGTTACCAAGGCTTATGATCTACTAGCTGCTGTTGAGGAGTCTCTACGCGCCGGTTGGAGGCCTGGCTCGGCCGTCTCATTGCAGAATGGGCTGGGGAGCCTAGAGCTACTAGAGACGAGGTTCCCGGGTAGGGCTCTTGGCGGGGTAGTGTTGTTTGGCTCCACTAGGCTCGGGCCTTGCCGCTCAAGGCTCGTCAATAGGGGCGAAGTGCTGCTAGGATGGAGAAGCGCTAACGAGGAAGCTAGGCGTGCTTGCCGTTTCCTCTCCGATGCTCTTAGCCGGGGAGGAATAAGCGCCCACTGCATCGGTGGGAGTCTCGAGGAGTGGCGCTGGCTAAAACTCGCTGTGAATGCAGCGATAAACCCTGTAACGGTGCTGGCGTGGAGCCGTAACCGGGTAGTGGTTGAGGATCCTTTTGCCAGGGAGCTAGCCGAGGCCTTGGCGGCAGAGGTTAGCAGGGTTGCTGAGGCTCGTGGTACTAAGTTGCCGAGGAATCCGGTTGAGGAGGCGCTACGAGTAGCCCGGGTAACCGGGGATAACTGCTCCTCTATGATCCAGGATATTAGTAGGGGTAGGCGGACCGAGATAGACTATATCAGTGGAGCCGTCGCCGAGGAGGCCTGGAGACACGGGGTCTCTGCCCCGCTTAACTGGTTCGCGTACCGGGCTGTGAGGCTGCTCGAGAAATGGCTAGCCGGGAGAAAATCACCGTGCGAGACGTAGTCCGCGCCAAGCAGCGCGGCGAGAGAATAGTAATGGTCACGGCCTATGATTATCCCTCTGCACGCATAGTTGATGAGGCGGGGGTAGACGCTATACTCGTCGGCGATAGCGTAGGCATGGTTGTTCATGGCCTCGGGTCAACGCTTCAGGTAACAATGGATATGATGCTCTTACATGTGGCAGCGGTTGCCAGGGCGAAGCCCAGGGCACTAGTAGTCGGCGATATGCCGTTCATGAGCTACGAGGCGAGCATAAACGAGGCGGTGCGCAACGCGGGAAAAATGCTAGCCATGGGCGCGGACGCTGTAAAGCTAGAGGGCGGGCAAGAGTACAGCGACGTAGTCAAGGCCCTAACAAGGGCTGGTATTCCTGTGATGGGGCACATAGGCCTTACCCCGCAGAAACACAAGCTCCTCGGAGGCTACAGGCTAGCAGGCAAAACAGCTGAGGAGGCCAAGAAGATAATCCAGGACGCTGAGGCACTAGAGGAGGCAGGAGCCTTCGCGATAGTGATAGAGTTCACAGCCCACGAGGTAGCGAGAAAGATAACACAGAGACTAAGCATACCAACAATATGCATAGGAAGCGGCCCACACTGCGACGGCCAGATCCTCGTACTCCACGACCTAATAGGGCTATCGCCGAGCCCGCCTCCATTCGCCAAAAAGTACCTAGACGCGGCCAAGATGATACGTGAAGCAGTAACACGTTACGCTAACGAGGTTAGACAAGGAGCATTCCCTTCAACGGGAATGTACTGGGGCATGAAGAAAGGTGAACTAGATAGACTAGAGCAAATGCTCCGAGAAAAGTAACCAAGAAAACAACCCTCCCGATACATGAACAGAGGTCTCGGCGGCGGTGAGGAGGGACGCCCTTCACCGATGACCCCCGAAGGGTGAGGAAGGGGTCCTCGGCGGGACCGAGCCGCCACCAAGGATCCCAAGCTACGGTGCTGGCATGACAAGTGGTACTTCCCCTCCCATGTCTTCCTCGGCATCGTCTAGGAGGAAAAGCTCGATATTATTTTTGGTTGGTAAGCTCCTGGCCCGCCAGTATGTCTCCTCTCCAGGGAAAATGCTGAGCCTTTGTTACCAGCTTTCTAGCTGTGCGCACGCCTATCTCGCTCCATTTATGCTTAACAAAGTAGGCGGTGTTAATCTAGTTCTCTTTCTCGATTAGTAAGCGAGAACTTATGCTCTCAGTACTCGTACTCTAAAGCCTCTTTCAGCTAGTTGTTTTCCCTATTCAGTGATTTATTTATTAAAACGTTGTGGTGTCAAAACGTTTTTGCCTAGAGCATTTACCTCTTATTCCTGGGAGGTGTCCTTACTAGCCTTGAAGCCGCGTAGCTCTCTCGATGCATTGTTTCGACCGCGCAGCATAGCCGTCATTGGCGCGTCTAGGCACCCTGGGAAGATAGGTTATACACTTGTTCGTAACCTGATAGAGTCCGGGTATATGGGTAAGATTTACCCTGTGAATCCTCTTGCAAAGGAGATACTGGGGCTCAAGGCTTATCCAAGTGTGCTTGATATACCCGACGAGGTGGATATGGCTGTCATCGCTGTACCTGTTGGCGCGGTGCTCAAGGTCGCACGGGAGTGTGGTGAGAAGGGCGTCAAGGTACTCGTGGTCATAACGGCGGGGTTCTCCGAGGTGGGTAACAGGGAGGCAGAGGAGGAACTCGTCAAGATAGCGCGGAAGTATGGAATGAGGGTCCTAGGCCCAAACATCTTTGGCGTGGCTTATACCCCTATAGGGATGAACGCTACCTTCGGACCCAGCAGGATAAGGAGAGGAAACATAGCCTTCATTACTCAGAGCGGGGCCCTTGGCATAGCATTGATGGGCTGGACTGCTATGAACGAGCTAGGACTCAGCGCGGTCGTGAGCATGGGCAACATGGCTGATATAGACGTGGTTGAGGTCTCCGAGTGGCTAGCAGACGATCCACACACAAGAGTCATAGCTATTTACCTTGAGGGATTGAAGCCTGGCACCGGGCAGAGATTCGTAGAGGCAATGAAGAGAGTCACTACGAAGAAGCCCGTGGTAGTCATAAAGGCTGGCAGGACGAGGCGAGGAGCAGCAGCGGTAGCGAGCCACA
>JALVKZ010000140.1 GCA_027033675.1 Pyrodictiaceae archaeon
GGCCAGCCCACCACGACGACTATATCGTTGAAACAGCCAGAGCAGTAGAAGCTTACAATAACCTGCTGAAAACGGTTGGAGGCTTCGCTGAAACCTACTACTACACGGCTCCAAGGAGTAGAGCCCTTCTACCAAAGGGGGAGGAGTCAAGGGTTAGTGATCCGATAAGCGCGGTTATGAAAGTACTAGACTATGTAGAGAGGGCTCAGTGCTAGCAGTGCACCACGCCCTCATCTAGTCTTTCCATCATATAAATTCAGGATAATAGCTGGTGGCGTAAGATGCCGATAGCAGTGTGGGCAACAGTCAAGATGTCGTGGGGGGCCTCTAACAGGAACCCACTAGTCAGTGCGGGGGGACCCTCCTACCTGCTCCCACCACCCTCTACAATCATAGGGGCAATCGCGAGGGGGATAGCGAGGCTGAAGGGTTGGGGAGAATTAACCCGCCTCGATAAAGGCATCTACTCAACAGCATTCCGCATAGCAAAGCACATATTAGCTGCGGGAGCAGGCCTCCTGGAGGGAAGCCTGGCCCCTGTAAACCTAACTAATCGATACCTAGCAGTACCCTATCTGCGTCCAGAGAATAGGAAGAATAGGGCTCTCTGGTTTGGAGCGCAGGCTATGGGTTACGTCTTCACGGGCGATGCCAGGCTATGTGTAGCTGCAGTATTCGACGACGAGGTTATGAGCGTCGCTTCTCTAAGGGAGCTTGAGCTTTCCGCCGCATCAATACTCTCTCTAGGCTCGAAGGAGAGCCTCGTCTCCGTGGAGAGCTATGGAGCCATGAATATAAGCGAGGCGTTGGGCGGGACCACAGGCTACTACGCCCCCATTGAGAGCGTTGCTAATTCGGGGCGAGGGAAAGTCGAAGTATACTGGGACCCGCGAGACTATAGGGCTTATACCCGGACGCGCAGAGTAGCCTCATCCAGGCTTATAGTAATAGTGCCCGTCAGGCATGTAGTGAACGGTGCCATTATAGGTCATGAAGGCGAGGATGAATTCTTCCTCGAGATAAAAGATGACTACCCCTCATACAAAATACCCGGGCAATGCGGAAACCTACCAGCTCTACCAAGCACTTCCCACGGCGGGGTGATTATGCAGTGATAATTCCAGTGCCGCACTGGGCTAGGAATACCTGGGGCTGGAGGCTAGCCTATACGCTACTAGCAGTAGCCTCAGACGGAGACCTAAGACAAGTCGATGAAGGCATCGAACTATACAACCCCTACGTGACATCCGAAAAACTCAGAGAAATAGCGGGGAGATACGTGGAGCGCAAGCCCCTCCTCATAGGCCACGACAGGAAGATATTCCAGAAGCTGGTTGGCGGACTATGCATCAATAATGAAAAACCTACCATTGGAACCCTCCTAGAAGCAGTAGCCCGCGCCATCCAGAATCCAGGCTCATGTAGCGAGGCCTATGATAGGCAATTCAAGCCCCTCTCCCTAGTTAAGAGCGAGTACTACGAGTTCGTTAGATCCTATGGCGGGTACTCGCCTAGGAAATCAACAGATGTAGCCCTAGCACCGCCGATATATCAGGCTCTAGTCCTATCGGGGCATACCGTGACAACACTATACCGGGAGAAAGATACTAGCACCCATCTAACAGTAGCAGACGCTGACGCCTACAACGGCCTATACACTGTCTACGATAAAGTACACTCTAGTCTTGCAACCTATCTAGGCAGGGGTACAGATCCCTCCACGGCGACATCTCTCCTGCAACTCCTGGCTGCTTCAAGCATCGCCGGGGACGAGAACATTTACAAGACACTAGCTGATAACGGTGAGAGAGACGTATTCTGGACCGGTAAGCTACAAGTAGGTAGGAGAGCCACTGTTATGGCATCGAGCCAGTTACCAGTAGCCCACCTAGCAGTAGCGATCTACAATGCGCTAGATGGGAGAAACTTCAATAAAGCCTTCACGAGGGCATTCACCAGTCTAGCATTTGCTAGTGCTAGAGTGGACGGGTCCTGTAGGCTCCGCGCAACGATGGAGATGAAGGGCAAGGAGGTTGATATAGCGAGGAAGCTAGGATCATTGCTAGAAGAATACTCCCAACACCTAGTACTCTACACTTACACTAGCGATCCAATCCACGCCTATGCTGCTGCTAGAGTAGCAAAGATCGCCCAGCAGTCCCGCGAGGCGCAGAAAGCCCTGATATGCCCCACTTACTGCAAGTCTGGCTCATGCCAGACGGATATGGAGCCAGCATCTGACAAGTTCTCAATCCTAGCCGAGGCCGCGGTAAGATTGCTGGTGGACACGCCGTGAGGGAAGCGCACAAGGCCCTCCTCGACTCGCTCAGGTCCGAGGGGAAGATACTATTCTTCCAAGCCCCTACCGGTTATGGTAAAACAAGCTTCACCCCGCACCTCTACAACGAGATGAGTAATAGAGGGGGTCCCCCAGCCCTAATACACGTATTACCCTTGAAAGCAATTGTCGAACAAGCCTATAATGACTTCAGGAACACGCTAAAAGACGTGAACGTGGGCGTTCAAGCCCACGGGATAATAGAGGGGAAATCACCCTACCTAGCCTCACCCCTAACCATTACAACCTTTGATAGCTTCACCCTAAACCTCATCGGAGCCAATGTAGCGGAGAAGGGGATAGGCCACTACCTAGTACCCAAGGCAATGATAGCCTCCTCCGCAATAGTACTAGACGAAGCACACCTCCCCCTACACTCAGGGGATAACCACTACGCCACGAGCATGCTAGCAGAAGTATACGCTCTAGCATCGTGGAGAAACCCTGTTATCATTGAAACCGCTACCCTCCCCGCACAGGCGCTAAGCCTAGCCATACGGCAACTGCCTCCCCGACTCGGTATAGAGATTGAAGTAATCGAGCCCGTTCCGGATAACACGTTAGATAAGTGTAAGAATAATTATAATAATTTTAAAATAAGAGTTAACTGCGTCCCAGATCCCGACTACTACGAGAAAGCCAAGCCCGTAAAATGGCATTACAAGAGACTTCAGGGAGATCCCGCTGAAACGGTAATCAGCCTCGCCCAGACAGGTCAAAGGGTCTTCCGCGTCGTGGACAGCGTTCAAAGAGCGATAAGCGAGTACGAACAGCTAGCTAGCACCCTAGGCTCGGATAATATAGCCCTTCTGCACTCAAGGCTCACACCCATTGACAGAGCCCGGCAGTTAGAGAAGGTTAGGAGGGGCGCCCAGGTGCTAGTGGGTACTAGCGCTGTTGAAGCCGGTGTCGACGTCAGCTATGACGTTCTAATAACGGACGTTCCATGGGGAGGAGGGGCACCCCTATCACTCCTCCAGAGAATGGGCCGGATTAACAGGTATAACGAGTCACCAGAAGCAACCGTCTATCTTGTAGATGCTCCCTCACGGCAAGCGCAAGCACTAATCGGCTACTTGATCAAAGCGGAGCCCAACCCGAGGGTCCCATACGACACGGCTAGAACAAAGGGCTACAAGGAGCTCCTTGATAAATTCTCCAAGCCCCACGATGTTAAGGTAAACCACTGGTACACTATAAGAGACCTAGCCCTGAGAAGCCTCAAGCCATACGAGGTAGTAAAAGGCCTGGAATCCGCTATGAACGAGGCCTGCGGCCTCATCCGGGAAACTCTCCTAACTCCAATCATACCCAACCCAGAAGATTTAGGGATAAGCTGGGACAAGCTACTAGAGGATGCCGCCAACTACATTTTCCCCGTAGACCACAGGCTCCTGCTAAGAGTTGCCTGGAGGAACAATGGCAAAATCAGGGCCCTCATAGTAGAAGCTAGTAAGTCGAGAGACCACCCCTACAAGTTAACCCTCACTATAAAAGACGTAAATGAGCCCGGCCAGAGTTGCAGGAGAATAGCTACCCACATGATCCGGCACGGGATAGCGGCGTACATTGCCTCACAAGGCCTCTACAAGCCCGAACTAGGCCTCCAAGTTGATAAGGGAAGTAGTAGGGGAGGGACCCCCGGTGTCTAGCAGTATAATAGCATGGTGTAGCCCGGGCGAGCAGCCCGGAAGCTATGAAGCCTACACCCTGATACAACACAGCCTACATACCGCGGCTATAGCCGACCTATTCTACGATAGGTGGAGGTGGCGGAGCAAGGTCTCCAACCTACCAGACAGCCTACTCCTCATAACAGCCGGCCTCCACGACATAGGAAAGGCGTGGAGAGGCTACCAGGAAGCAGCTATAACTAGCCGTTGCAGTAGGGGGAGAGAGCCCTCCTTCTGGCTCCACGAGATACTATCGGGCATAATTGTTGCAGCGATGAAAAGGGAAGCTAGTAGGAGTAAACACGTCCTAGCAAGGAGTCCCCTATGGGATGCCC
>JALVKZ010000141.1 GCA_027033675.1 Pyrodictiaceae archaeon
ACCGAGCAGCCGCACTCATAGCGCACGTAGCTGGCAGTGCTAGGCAGGTCTACGACCTCTTCAGCGCTCCCGGGAACAAGGCTGCCCACATAGCGTGGCGAGCTAAGCCACTTAGCATAGTCGGCGTAGAGGTTTCTCCTCGTAGGACTAGGGACGAGAAGCGCCTAGTAACCAGGCAAGGCGCTTGGATAGTAGACGTTGTCCTAGGCAATGTTCTCCGGCCACCTCTCCGCCTAGTCAGCGCCGACCTCGTGGCTGTAGACCCTGATTGCACCAGTATGGGGAGGCTAGGCCATAGCCCCGAGACGCGTCTCTTCCTGGAGAAAACAGGGCCAGGCATACTACGCCGCCTCACGTCTCTACAACAACGAGGCCTACGAGTCGCCGCCAAGCTAGCAAAGAAGGGAGCAAGAATCATCTACTCAACTTGTACACTAACCATTGACGAGAACGAGGACGTTGTGAAGAAGGCTGCGGAGAAAGAGGGGCTCACGATACTCCGCGCAGAGCCATTCATAGGAGTAGAGGGCCTAGTAAAAGGCACACAGCGAATATATCCACACATCTCAAGGTGCACGGGAGGCTTCGTGGCACTACTGCTTAAGGAGTAAGCGGCTCAACAAGGATGCGCCTAGCAATACCCCTCCCAATAGCGATAACCGTTCCACGAACCCTCACGAGAATAGGGCCACCATAACTCATAACGACCTCAACAACCGCGCCAGGGGTAATACCCATTTCGACAATCCTCCTCATCGCACGGATACCAGCATCGATTCGGACAACCCTGGCACGCGCACCGGGTGGCAGCATGTCAAGGGTTAAGAGGCCGCCACGTCTTGTATACGCGTTACTCATTCGTTGTCACCTATATTCTTTGGCTGCTGGCACGTAAACACGAGTTACTGGTACTCCACAGCTTAGGGAGGCAGTGTACTGGTTTCTAGACCTTTTGCTAGCCGTGGGGCCTAGGTGCCCTGGGCTTCTCGTAGCCTTAGAAACGCCAACACGGCTACGAGTATTTCGCGTGACACTGTATTTATGCTTCTCTCTACGAGCCCTTCGCTTCCCGTCACAGTCATAACTAACGGTATTATCTTAGCGAGTAGTGGGAGTATCCTCTTGTACTGAGCTGCCAGGCCACGGAGGGCGGATAGCGTCTCCGGAAGGTCTCTGCGCTTGTTACGCAGGCTTATTCTACGAAAGGCTATAACGGGGTCAACATCTAGGTATATTACCGCATCTGGTCTCGGTGCATATTTGTTGACTGTGTAGAGCCACTCAAGAGGAGCGTTTGAGGGAAACCCTTCGTAGCTTTGGTAAACTATGCTTGATATCCAGCTCCTATCACCTATAGCTACACAGCCCTTATCTATCGCCGATTCTATGCTCTGGGCTAGTTCGAGCCTATCAGCAGCGAAGAGGAGAGCAAGAACTCTTTGGTCAAAAGGCCCCCTGGATAAGTACTCGCGTATAGTCTGTCCTATTCTCCCCTTACTTGGCTCCTCAAAGACCCTTGTGCAGTAGCCTAGTCTCCTAAGATTATCGGCCAGTATCTTTGCATGAGTGGTTGTGCCCGCCCCGTCTATTCCTTCTAGGACTATGTATACTCCTCTACTCCTTGCTTGATGCGAGGCGCCTCAACCCCTGCCATAGTGCAGTTGCGGGCTCTTGGCACAGAGAAGGCTCCTTTATGCCGTGTAGGATGCATTGGCCATTTAATAGAGTAAGGGCTTATGGGAGACGTGGGTGGTATAGTGGCGGTAAGGGTTCTCGGTATTCACTCATCTCCGAGAAAATACGGAAATAGTTTCAAGATGCTCTGGGTTGCTCTTGAGGCTGCTAGGAGGGCAGGGGCGGAGACAGAGTATATTAATCTTTATGATCTCAGTATTGGTCCTTGCTTTGCCTGTTACTCTGATTATTTTCTTAATTGTCGTTACCCGAAGGATCCCAGCGAGTGTCCTCTCCGGGGCCGAGACGATTACTCATTAGTTGCCGAGGCTGTTCTTCGTAGCGACGCGGTTGTTTTCTCAACGCCTATCTATTGGTTCATGGTTAGTGGTGTCTTGAAGAACTTATTTGATCGCATGACCAGCCTTGAGAACATGATTTATCATGCTGGGCGTAGTCTTGTTGATGGCAAGGTTGCTGGTGTCCTCGCTGCTGGAGAGGAGGCCGGCGCCTCCACAGCGTTATCGTGGAGCGTCTTTACCTTGATCAATATGGGGTTCCATGTACCTGCTTGGGGCACCGCCTACTACCATGGGAGAGGGGACGTGCTTGATGATAAGCAGGCTGTGAGTGACTCCTATAACGTCGGGCTGAACGTTGTTCGTCTAGTCAAGGTGCTTCGCGGCGAAGAAGCAGGCGAGGAGCCGTGGTATAGGTTTCTCAGCGATGATGAGTACAGGTCTTTGGTAGAGGAGGCGAGAAAAGCCGCAGAGGAGATGAAGGCTAAGCAGCGGCGGGACAGGCCTTGGCTACGGTGACCACGTGGGGACCTGTGAAACTAGGTGACCCCGCTGTAATTGTTCATGGCGGGGCTGGTAGCTGGAGACTCGTGGATAACCTAGGCGAAGTCCTTGAGGCGGTGAAGAGGGGGGCCGGAGCTGGTTTTGCTTCTAGGAGTAGTGGAGCACTTCGTGCACTTGTCGAGGCGATTGCTGCGCTTGAGGATAGCGGTGTCCTCAACGCTGGTGTTGGCAGCACCTTGACCTATGATGGACGTGTAGAGATGGATGCTGGGCTGATGGATGATGAGATGAGGGCTGGCGCGGTCGCTGTGGTTACTTATCCGCGTAACCCGATAAGGCTCGCTGAGTTCATCGCGCTCAACCTTGGCCACGTAATTATAGCTGGTAGCGCTGCTGACCGCTTAGCAGAAAAGCTTGGGCTTGAGAAGCACCCGGGGCCCTCGCCGAGGGCTATTCAGCGATGGAGAAGGCTCAAGGAGCAGCTCAGGAAGGATGGTGGCCCTGAGTGGGCTAAGAAGATACGAGAGCTCTACGGCGACACTGTTGGGGCAGTGACGCTTGTCAATGGGAGGCTTGCTGCAGGCGCTAGTACTGGCGGTGTCTCGCTCAAGCATCCTGGGCGCATAGGGGATTCGCCGATACCTGGTGCAGGGTTCTATGTTGAGCCGGGTGTTGCTGGCTGCTCCGCCACCGGTATAGGCGAGACAATTATCATGGGGCGTCCATGTCTCTACGCAGTCCAGCTAGTTATGCAGGGGATACCAGTAGAGGAGGCTGCGAGAGCAGCTATTGCCCGCCATACGAGGCTTTTTGGCGACAACAATCTAGGCATAATACTTCTTGATAACCGGGGCTACGCGGCAGCAGCAATAAACACCGAAGGAATGCCCATAGCTTTCGCTGGAGCAGAGAACCCCACCCCAACACCTATAATGCTGCGCCGAGAAACGGGGGAAGCGGAAAGATAAAGAAGCCCGGCCTGCATCCCCGGGTGGAACGGGAAGACGACTACGGGTTAGGAGAGGGGAGTCTGGAATGGAATACATCTATGCAAGCCTCATGCTCCACGCAGCTGGAAAAGAGATAAGCGAGGAGAACCTCAAGAAAGTACTCGAGGCAGCCGGCATAGAGGTGGACGAGGCTAGGGTCAAAGCAGTCGTAGCAGCACTTAAGAACATAAACATAGACGAGGTAATCAAGTCCGCTACCGCGATGCCAGTAGCACCTGCAGCGGCGCCAGCAGCTGCTGCACCAGCCGCCGCCGAGGAGAAGAAGGAAGAAGAGGAAGAGGAGAAGAAAGAGGAGGAAAAGAAGGAAGTCAGCGAGGAGCAACTAGCCGCTGGCCTAGAAAGCCTCTTCGGGTTCTAAGCCCCACTAAGAGAAAAGAATACCATTATACAGTATACAGTGGGAACACCCGGGACTATTTTTCCAGACATGAATGGGGCTCGGATCCTCTTCCGGTTCTCTCTTCTCTAATTCCTTCTTATTGTACCTACTGTCCTACTTTCAGAGCCCGGAGCCTCTCCTCTCGTAGCCTGCGGAGAGTGTGGCTACGTAGCTCGCTGAGGAGCTTGTCCACGAAAACCTTGATACCTATTCTTGGGGGCTCGGTGTCGTCTTCCTCGAGAGACGAGAACACTACTAAATAAATATTCTTAGCTACGTCCTCGCAGCTAGAGCAAGCTAGCTCATCAACTACTACTGTGTAGAGCAGCGTACAGGGCCGGATTACTTCCCAGTACATATACTCTGCCGCTACATAGGCGAAATCAGAGCCCTTAGTGGAGTAGTAGTCTAGTAATGCGCGGAAAACGGGATCTACTACTCCCAGTACTGAAGCGAAGAGCGGGAAACGACGAAGCTGCTCACCCAGGGGGAGACTAGCGAGGCGTAATACGAGCTTGTCGCCTGCAAACGCTGAGTAAGTCACTATCCATGATGGTATGACTATGCCGGGGGAGAGGTCTGCATACATCTTGGCTATGAGCGACTTTATCGTCGTGTTGAAGAAGCTCGATACACCGCCTATCCTTGTCTCTGTGCCACCTACTAGCTCATCCTCAATGCTTCTACAGGTCTCCATGTACTGGGCTGTGCTATCGCGGCAATAATCCTCCCATATTAGCCAGAGCATTGAGGTCCTAGTTATACCTGACAAGTATATGGATGCCAGGTCTGTCTCGGGAGGCTCATCGAGTCTGTTGGCTACGTTCTCGAATTCGCGCATGGGTAGAGACACTATTTCTGTAAAGAAGCTCCTTATCCTTGCGCGGTAGCGCTGGTATACTGGGTCGGTCTCCTTGTCCTCTATCAAGCCAGGCATCACCGTGGATAAGTAATGCAGTATAAGTAGTGAATTATAGAGGGAATGAACCCTGTTATTCTCCCTTGCATAAGGAGGAGGTAGACCCCCTTATCTAGAAAGCCCTTGCTAGTACATCAACGATCCCCCCATGTATGCCTTGGAGCAGAGTGGAGAAAGTGACGAGGGAAGCTGACTATGTCTCAACAGAGTGCTAAGCTGTTTTATCTCTGTGCACCGAGCTCGCTTGGCACGGTTTTTCTAGGCGCTAGCCCAAATACCGCTTTCTCCCATAGCTCCTTTATGCTACGGGCACCTGCGTATCCTAGCCCTGCTTTGAGCCCCTCGATGAACTCTGATAGCACCTTGCTTACGGGGCCCTTATAGGGTATGAGCCCCTCAACGCCCTCGGCTACTCGTTTTACGAGCCTAGTGTACCTGTCGGCAGCGAACCTCTTGGCCATGGCTCCTCGGCTCGCCATGCCGCGGTAGGGCTTGTAGAGGGCTTCTCCTAGGGCTATTAGTGGTGCTGCTGCTTCCTCTGTGCCTGCTAGGCCGTAGCCAAGCATCACGCTACTAGCCCCAGCTGCTAGCGCCTTTACGGCGTCGCCACTGCTATGTATACCTCCATCAGCTATTATTGGTATGTTGCCCGCACCTTGGGCTTCTAGAGCGTCTCTAACCGAGGCTACTGCCCAGAGTGTAGGGGCATAGACTCCTCCAACCTCGGCTGTTGTGCATATAGAGCCGCCTGCTATCCCTACTCGGAACCCATTCACCTGCTCAATCATTGCTAGGGCATCCACAGCTGCCTGGTACGTACCTATGTTGCCTGCTACGAAGTCGCTGCTGATATGCTTAACCAGCTCCCTTGCAGCGCGGAGCACGTTCACGTTGTGGAAATGTGCGACATCGCTTACCAATGCGTCAACATACTTGTCTAGTTTCTCTGCACGCTCCCGGTCAAAGGGAGAGATAGCTGCAGCTACTCTTAGCCTACCCTCCTCGTCCAGCAGGGGAGTCGTCTCAGCAAGAGCATCGTTGAGGAGGAGGGAGCCTAGGAAGTGCCCATCCCTACCAGTTATCGCCACAGAGTCGGTCTCGCCCCTGATTATCGCCCTCCTAGCCTCCTGGATACTGCTAACCCCGTAAACCTTGCCGCTAACCAGGGCCTTAGCGACGGGCTCAAAACCTGTCCCACAAACCTCTACGAGCCTACCATAATCCACGTAGCCCTTGACAATGCCCTGCTCGACGACGGGGAGCCGGCGTACACCGAGGCCTCGGAGAACTTCAAGGCCATAGGCACAGTTATCGCTTAGTCGCAGAAAGGCCTGGCGAAGCCTAATAGGCGGATGCTCCTTTACTCGCTTAACTTGCTCAACTTGTTCCTCAATATCCATGTTCCGATGAATAACACCTATACCCCCGTGAAGCGCTAGTGCAGCAGCCATCTCGTACTCGGTAACAGTATCCATCGGCGACGATACTATCGGCACCAATAGCTCAACGTTCGTGCTCAGCCTAGTTCTTAGATCAACCTGGCTCGGCTCAACCTCAGCTCTACCAGGGACAAGATACACCGTATCAAAGGTGTAGAGCTGCTCCGCCCTAGCAAGCTTCTCCCTAAACTTCATCCACAACGCCCCAACCAATACTCTGCTTACCAAGAGGACAAGAAGGAGGGGTTTATGATGCTTCTCCGATTTTATTACTTGCTGAACAATCCATGTTTACCACAATATTTAGCTACTTACGCGACGAAACATCGTGGAATGTGGATAAGCAGTCTTAGCCGAGGACACTAGAAATGAGCAAAACTAAGAAACTCTTATCATCAATAATCATAGTCACAGTCGCTACAATAATCCTAATTATGGCGATTAATGCGCGACATAGTAGCTTGGCACTAAAAACACTTAACCAAAACACTACACTGAGGCACGTAAATATTATCTACGTAGCATCAAGCTCAAACGACAAGCTAGCCAAGCTACCTAGTATCAGGGCCTCTATACAGCTACGACCAGGTGCAGAGGAGCGCATACTTATGGCGCTAAATAGGCTAGGCCATAACGTCCTTGTACTAATTGATGCTCGAAACATTACTAGTGCAGTTAATACAGCCAGACATACTTTCATCGCCGTGGCTGGGAAGAGGATGCCAGTAGTATTGGTGGGTACACTTGCTAATATTAAAGAAATAATCGATGATTATGCTGGGGTCTATCCGCTACCACTATATATTGTGGCAAGAGGTACCTCTAAGCCAAATTATAATGAAGTGAAGCTAGTTGTCCTTTCCTATGTGCCTCCGAATAACCAGAGGGCGTGGAATGTGTTCATACTAGGCATTGCGAGTAGTGAGGATGAGCTATTATATGTATTGTATAGTGTCGTGAATAATACTCTGCAATACTTGAGAGGGAGCATTAATCGGGCCAAGCTATGGAATCGTTTATACTTACCGGGCACCAATATTTTGGCAAAAATAGATATTGGCTATAGCTGCGTCCCCTATGGATCGCTAAATATCAAGGATGTCCTATACAAGATAGGTAGTAATGATAAGAAGTATCTCTGGCTAATTTACCGCTTCATAGACATGGTTGTACCGGGTGAAAGGCGGTGGCAAAGTGGCTGGCTCAATAGAGTATTTATACAAGAGCTAGGGGTTAAGCGCTATGACTTGAGCGGCTTTCTATCATACTATGCACCCTCTACGCTACTCGATAAAAGTACAAGTATTGCAAAGATAGTGTTTGCGTCACCAACTAATAGTACCAGTCCAGGATATAACTGGAGCTATGTGAAGCAAGGCATAACTATAATCGATGAATCTGATTACGGCATTGGAGTAGCTAAGTGGAGGAACACGGTGAGCGTGCACCTGGCTGGCTTTAAACCTATTCAATTAGAGCCGGGTGCGCTAGTAAGGTATCCTAGGAGCGGAGAGCATGTTCTTGTAGCAAAGTATCTAGCTAAGTGGGCTAAGCGGGATTGCAAACTGCTCGGGCACATATGTGATTGGAAACTCAGTGACTACTGTGGCCTCGTTGTTGTATGGGTTATTAAAAGCCCTTAGGCTTAGTTACTTTAGGAACTTTTCTTCGTACTCTTGTACGTACTTTATGCTCTCCTTTATGTCTACGAAGTATGTCGCTGCTTTCCTTACGTCCTCTGCTGTTACTTTTGTTCTTCCTTCCCTCTCTGCTAGTATCCTGGCTGGCTCCATGAGCTGAACCGCATATCTTAGGCTTCTCTCGGTGCCTATCTTTGTTAGCTCCTCTAGTGCCTCCTCGCTTAGCGGGATGTCTTCCTCATCTGCTCTTATGCGCAGTATCTCCTTGATCTCGTCGGCGTTGTACGGTCTCGTCCTTATTATTAGTAGGCGGTCTAGGAGGTCTAGCGGTATTCCGTGCGGCGACTCTATGTCTGTTCCACGTATCTTTGTTACACCCCTATTGGTAGCAAGTATCAGTATAGGACTCATGTCGCTCTCCATGGCCCTGCTTAGGAAGCTAAAGGCCTCTATATCAAGCATGTGAGCATCATCTATGAATAGTACTCCAGGCATTAGCTCTGCCTTACCGCTCTCTATTAGCTTCTTTACCTCCTCATCTACTCGCTGCCTTACCTCGCTCGGAATCTCCCTGCTCATAGGTACCCCTAGTAGTGTTGCAAACGCTACTCTCTGGGCCGCGAGGCTGAGGTCGAGGTCATGTAGGGTAAGCGTATATACTATTTCTTTCTCCTTCTTAACTGCACCGCTCGGTTCCTCTACACACCGGTAAGCCGTCACATCGTATCGCTTCTCCTTGCACACTCTCCCGGTCTTGTGAACCTCCCCTGTCTCCGCATCAATCCATATTACGTCTCCTTTGCGGACACGGAGTTGTAGGAGCTGGGCTGCCACTTCCTCGCCTACGCGTAGGGTTAGGCTATCATCCTTTGTCTCAAGTGTTATCTCTGCTTCCCGTGGAACCCTCACGTAGGGGTTGTAGGGGTGCTTCACATAGGCTATTCTTATCTTTGATACAATGCCTTCGTAGACGAGGCGTTTCTCCTTGATGCGTACACCTATTGATTTCCTTATTGCTTGCATGAGTATCTCTGTCTTCTTCATCTCGCTGCTATAGATCTCCGCGCCGCTCATTGCTACGAATGGTGTGTCCTCTCCTAGCTCCTTGGCTATGCCGACTGCTATCGCTGTCTTACCTGTCCCAGAGGGGCCTACGAGGAGTACGCCGCGGCCAGCCATCTTGCCCTCTCTTATCATTTGGACTACTATTCCCGCTGCTTCTCGTGCCTCTGTCTGCCCGACCATTCCATCTGCTATGAATTTGGCTCTGCCTTTCTCGTCTAGGCCTAGTCCACGTATATGGCTGTGAGCGCCTACGCGGCGTAGTTCCCTAACTGGTTTGACCTCCTTGATGGCCGCCACCTTCTTCACCGAGAGACATGGAGGAGCTGCTTCTACAAAAACTTTTCATTAGAATCCATTACTTGTTGGCTCTGCTCCTAACAGGTCTCCTAACCAGGAAAACCTCCCCCTGGAACACAGCCTCCTCAACACCGTATTCCTCACGTAGCACTCTGAAAGCCTCCTCAACGTCTAGGCCCTTTTCCTCAAAGAGCTTAGCTACGTAGCTCTTGCGGAGAGGATGAACAGCCACAGTAGCAGCCACGAAGCGAACTGGGTCCTCACTAGGCGGCGGGGGAGGCGGCTCTGGTCTGCCCAGTATCTCGGCGTCGACACCCCTGCTCCGGAGTATGTTGTACAGCGCTACCAAGGAAACTGCACTCGCTGGCTTAACCCATGGCTCTGCCGGCGGCCTAACGGGTACCATTATGTATGCCTTAGCTGGCCTCACCTCGGCAATTAGCCTAGCCGTTTCCTCGAGGACATTGGGGCTGTCATTTACTCCCCTAACGAGCATCGTCTCGGTTATCAACCGGCCCCTGTACTCGTCCCGGAAGAGAAGGATTCCCTCAACTACCTTGTCGAAGCGGAGCGCTGGATGAGGCCTATCTATTCTCCTCCACGTCTCCTGGTCGCCCGCATCAACCTTAACAGAGACCACGTCGGCTATGCTAAGGTCCTCGCGGGCATCCCTAATCCATAGGAGAGAGGCATTACTCAGTACGGCTACGCGTACACCTAGCCTGCTCTTCAACAGCTCTATGTCCTTGCCGAGCATGGTATCCAGGGTTGGTTCTCCATCAGGCACGAAACTAACGTAGTCCACTCTATCTGTTTCAGCCAGTTTGGCTTCAACGGCAGCTACTACTTCTCCTGGGTCGCTGAAGGGCTTTCGGTCAATGGTTAGCTTAATCGTTCTGCCGAGCTGGCAGTAGATACAAGTGTAGCTACAATACTTGTACGGTATATTGTTGACGCCGAGCGATAAGCCGAGACGCCTAGAATAGACTGGGCCGAAGACAAGATCCTCCCTAGCCAACTATTGCTCCTCCTCGCTTAAGTGGGGAGGGGCTCGGGTCGGCGAAGCTATCGTCATCGATTCCTGGGTCTCGGTCACTGGCGGTCACTTCACAGCCCAAATAAATAAGGTGAAACAAGGCCTTCATAAACCTGTGTTACGAGAGGACCCGCGTCTCTTGCTTACCCGTTGCCTCCTAGGTAGCTAAGGATGTCGCCTCTCCTCCTAGGCTTACGGGGCTCCGCTCTGGCCTTCTCTATTACCTCTCTCGCTCTTTTCTCGCCAAGCCCTCTGAGCATTGCTGCTAGTTGCTCGGGTGAAAGTCCTGCTAACTGCTCTGGGCTCGTATAGCCATGCTCATAGAGAAGGCGTGCTCTTACCCTGCCTATGCCTGGTAGTTTTACGAGTTCTAGTAGCTCTCTCTTCACACCGTGCTTTATCATTTCTGATAAGTCTTGTAGAAAGCTTGCTGACGGGTTGTCGTCTAGTAGTGCTAGTTGCGATGCTGAGTAGGTTAGCCAGGCGCTTGTCTCAACGACTGCTCTGAGGTCTCCTGGATCGGCGCCGTACTTTGCTAGTATTGTGTCCTCAGATACCTCGTTGACCCAGTCTATGAGGGCATGCGCTGTATAGAGGGCCTTAGCGGCTATCGCTACGTCCATCTCAGTATAGTCCTGGGGGTATTCAAAGCCGAGCATGTTTAGTATGTCCTCGGTCTCTGCTTCTAGCTCTAGGTGTAAGCTCCTAGGCGGGCGTAGGTGGACTGCATCAGGGCTCCACAGTATCAGCGTTAGGAGTTCTGGGAGCATTGTCTCGGGGCTAGTTATTCTCCTTAAGCCTCTTATCATCCGGTAAGCTGTTAGCGGGTCTATGTATAGCTCCGTGACTCTTCTACCGATACGTGTTGCCCGGTAGATACCAGTAATTGGCTCCTCTACGAAGCCGTAGTCCTCTAGCTGCAACAGTACACGCACAACAGTGTGACGCGGGTTACCAAACTGTTTAGCATAGAGGGTTTCCTCGAAGACCCCTATTATCTCCTCTTCACCGGCTTCTTCCAGTCCCGCAATTACTGCTAAGAGCTGGGAGCGTAGAGAAGCCTCTGATGCCAGCTTGGACTCTATGGGCTCTGGTGCGCCACGGACATACTTGAATAGGAAGCTCCATGCCTGCTCCGAGCTACGAGCAACAATGACTGCCTCTCCACGTTCATCTAGGCCTGGTCTACCCGCTCTACCAGCTAGCTGCTTGTACTCCATAACTGTTATTGGCTTAGAGCCTCCCCCACCATAGCGGTAGAGGCTATCAACGACGACTCTGCGAGCAGGTAGGTTAACGCCCGCGGCCAGTGTCGGGGTAGCGAATATCACCTTTATCGCGCGTGACCGGAAAGCTCTCTCCACAACGTCTCTCTGATAACTAGCTAGCCCCGCGTGGTGTATCCCTAGCCCGTTTTGCAGCAGTTCCGCTAGTTTCGTGTTTAGCTCCAAGTGTTCGCTACGAGAACGCAGCTCCTCCACATACTCCTCCACGTTGCTAGGAGCCATGAGTCTTCTGGCGCGATTATCGCGCCTTAGGTAGGCTAGTAGCTTCTCCGCGAGCTCTAGCGTTTTCCGCCTAGACTGCGTAAATACTATCGCCTGGCCTCCCCGAGAAACAGCATCCAAGGCAGCATCTATGCTCGGATTCCGGGACAGCTTCTCCACACGCTGCTCCTCGCCATCCCCCCAGTAGATAGTCGTGCCGTGAAGAACCCCCTCTCGTAGCGGGACTGGCCTCCATTCACTCCTAACGAGGCGTGCTCCAAGCCACACCGCTATCTCTTCCGCATTGACTATGGTGGCGCTGAGAGCCACTACCTGTATCTCCTTGTTAAGCCTCATCATCCTAGCTATAACTGTCTCGAGGACAGGGCCACGCTTAGCATCCCCGACGTAGTGAATCTCGTCAACGACGAGCAAACACACGCGCCGAAGCCATGGAGCCCCATGCCTTATCAACGAGTCAAGCTTCTCGTAAGTGACCATGACGACAT
>JALVKZ010000142.1 GCA_027033675.1 Pyrodictiaceae archaeon
ATGTTATTAACGCGGACACCATTATATCGTTTAATGACCCGTCTATTTCTCTTGCTATGAAGCTTAGTGACGCGTTTACGAAGAACCTAGTTGTGCTTTATTTCGCCCCTATTATGCCAGGAACGCGCGCTGAGTGTTTTTCCATTACAGCAAGCCCGGTAGCTATATTTGCATGCATCAGATACGACGCACTTAGGACAAGGGCTTCTTATGCTCTGCTAGTCTTTCCTTTAGTTATTGATACCAGGGCAATAGGAACTATTTGCGAACGTATAAGGAGTGTACTAAGGATAAAAGAAGTTGTTCCACTAGTTATAGTTTGTGGAAATGAATTAAAGAAATATGATAGAATGAATATCAAGTGTATACTTGAGCGATGACCGGGGTTTTAAATGCTGAAGAAAAAGGGGTATGTGATGACGAACCCACGCAGGGAGCCCTGTAAGGCGGATTATACGTATATTGCTGCATTTGCTAGTATCTGGGATTGTCGCCTGGTAGCTTCCCTTTATGGCTCAGACGATCTAATTACTGGCTGTATATTTAAAATAAATTTACCGATAGATAATAGTATGCCGGATGTATTTCTCTATGGATATATAATTTGTACAAATAATTATAATTGCATAAAAAATATAAATATCAATAATATACTATACATAGTTAAGGAGAACAATCATACGTTACTAGTTCTTGATAACGAAAACGAGTACCATGAAGTAATGAAGTGCTTGGGATCAAGCGATAGCGAGAAGCAAAACATGTTATGTTTAAACGAAATTAGCGACCTAAGGGAACAAATAGAATGTATTACCTCCTCAAAAACGAGTAACGGGCGCTTGACTCCTAGCGTTCATAGAGAGAAGACAAGGAGAGCTTAATAAGGGGCTATAGATTGCTTATCAAACTCAAGGTTTGTCGCTGGCTCGAGAAAGATGAGTTTAATAAAATTACAGAATTTGCTACATATGTAGGACGGAAGGATAGATGCAGCATTTTCTTAGTGCATGCTGATAATATCTCAGCTATGGAGAAAATACTTGATCTCATTGATGAGCTTGGCGCAGAAATTGTAGAAGGATCAAAAAACGATATTATTAATAGGCTAAGAGAATTTAAAATTGTTGAAATATACAAACATAATAATATGTATATTCTTCGCTCACCGGTATATTTAAATGATTATCTTCAAGTGTTTAAGGAGAAACGTGTAGTTTGGTATTCTCGTCTTCATAGAGGATTCCTTGTAAAGCCCTATGCTATTATCGATGTAATAACACGTTTAGAGAGCGAAGGCCTTAGAATAATTGACAGAACAGGCCTAATTATTACAAATAATGAAAAAATAGGGGATTTGGAACTTAGCGTTTCGTTAAGGCCTTATCAAGAGGAAGCACTTAGTGAATGGATAAGACACCGATATCGAGGAGTGATAGCGCTTCCTACCGGTGCTGGCAAGACTATTATAGGTCTTGGAGCATTAGTTAAGCTAAGTGTACCGACTCTCATAGTTGTATACACAAAAGAACAATTAAGTGAATGGCTTGATAAGATAAGAAGATTTGTAAAGGGTTCTACCAAGCTTATTGGTGAATTTTACTCTGAAAAGAAAATTATTAAGCCTATAACTGTGATTACTTATCAATCAGCTTTTCGCAATATCGATTTGCTTAAAGACAAGTTCTCTCTAATAATAATTGATGAGGTACATCATCTACCAGCCGACAAGTTTAGAGCCATTGCAGAAGGTATTTTAGCACCTTACCGTTTAGGTTTATCAGCAACTCCTTACCGGGAAGATGGTAGACATGAGGAGCTATTCGGTCTTGTGGGTGGCATAGTTTATTCAAAGACTTTGACTGATCTAATAAGTGCTGGTTTTATAGCACCCTTTAATATAATACCAGTTGTGGTTCCATTAGAGGAGAGGCTTCGCACAAGGTATAGAGAGTTAAGGAAACGTTTCTTTGCTCTTGCCAAGGGAAGAGAGATACGTGAGCTCATACAAGCGGCTGCTCTTGGTGAACAATCGGCTAAGCAGGCATTACAAATAATGAACGAAATAAGGAGGATATTATTAAGCTCTGAAAAGAAGCTTGATGCAATAAAGGAAATAGTTGAAAGAGAATTAAAAAATAATTCAAAGATAATAATATTTACACAATATATATCACAAGCAAAAAAACTTGGAAAGAAACTTGGAGCGCCAGTAGTCACTAGTAAAACTAATAAGAATACTAGAAACCTTGTATTTAATTTATTTAAGAATAATAGATATAAAGTATTAATACTAACAACGCTTGGTGATGAGGGCATAGATATACCCGATGCAAATGTAGGAATAATAGTGTCAGGAACTTCTTCTACGCGTCAATTCATTCAGAGACTTGGACGCCTACTTAGGCCAGCTGAAGGAAAAACAGCTCGACTTTATTATGTTGCGCTCAAAGATACCCAAGAAGAGAGGACTATGAAAAGAGTACTGAACAAAGCGCAAGAATACTTAGGGTTAATCGTGTAAGACTACTATAGGGGGTAAGGATTAAACTTCCTTATAGTAGCGGTAGACAATAATGACTGGAGCAGAGAAGGAGGTGAGGATGCAATAACTATACAAATAGTACAGGAGAGCGGTAACTTTGATTTAGCATATGAGGCTCTTGCTCCTCATGTTATCCTAGGCGGTGTCGGAAATAAGACACATTATTACATCGACTTTGCTATGATGTCTCGTCACTCCGAGATAATAAGAGCTTTGCTTGATATCGTTGTATCTGTTAGGAGTAGTAGTGTAAGAAAATGGAAAATAGAGTTATCAGATGTTGTACTAACACGTGAGTTTAAGCCACAAGTATGCAAAAAGTATAGTAATGGTTATGTATGTAAAATATTGTTTGATGTTACTCCCATAGTAAAGTCCAAGCCATTAACAAAATATAGGGTTAGCATATTCTATCCCGAAATGAATAGTGAAATTAGCTTGCTTCATGTAGGTTTTCTAACACTCGTTAGTGATGAAAAGGTACGTACAAAGTACATCTACTTAAATGAACCTTTGGTACTAGGTCCTGGCGAGAAGACTAGTATAGGGCTTCCTTTTATGTTAAAAGAGGCATACATTAAAATGACTCTTACATTTCCTCATTCCTCGGCACAATTGGTGTTAACGAGTAATCATGCAAAGATAGAGATCTCCGGATATCAGGGTTCACTTGAATATATGAACAGCATTAAGGATGTTCAGACACTGGTTATATCTCATATAGGTAGTGGTGCATATCTTCCTAAGGAAGTTATAGTCTCTTCACTCCTAATTTATGAGACAAATGTACCTAGACCGAATATAGATATTAGTATTAAGAAACTTAATAGTAATAAAGCTGAGATAGTGGTAGAGAATAATGGTAATAATATAGCAACTAATGTTATTGTTGTTAATGTTGCTGTCGGCACTGTTGTGGATAGAAAGGTTATTGAACAAATAAAGGCGGGAGAAAAGAAGAATATTACTATGAAGATGAATCCGGATCATCTTAATATTATACGAGCTATATGGCGGTTTAAGGATAATACGTATATTGTTGAGAAGAAGATTAGGCCTTCATAAAAAAGTAAATCTATTCGGAACTTAGTGTAGAAAAGTAGATTACGTGATGAATTACTCCCGGCCTGATAATAGATGACGATAACTTACCCAACTGATTACGTATTATTACTAATATATTTATCTAAGCTATCATTTATAGCTTTATTTATGAAATCTTCTAGAGATATGATATTATTATTAATGATCTCTATTTTACAACCTTGAGGGGTAGTAATGCACGCATCCATAAGTGGCGCTAAATACCAACCCCTGCTCTTAATCTTTATTGCAACAAATATCTGGGCATTAGCACGCTTAGCGAAATCTAGTAATTTATCCATCTTATCCCTACTTATATAGATAGGGCCGTTAGACGAACGATACTTTACCTCTATGACAAACACTTTGCCGCGATATATTGCAACAATATCTGGATAGAAGATTCTACGCGCACCGGAGCCGCTAGCTGGCGCCCTTATTACTGCAAAGCCATGATTCCATAGCTTTTTTACAAGTTCTCTTTCTGCTTGAAAGCCCCTTCGCCGATTTCCTGGCACTGTATCCTCTACCCAATCATGTTTACTCGTATTGTAACGCCGTATTTTTCTTCGAGTTTCCTTATCTTTTTCATCTTCTTCATTAAAGTTCTTGCAGCTAACCTGGGAACATTAACTACTACTACGTTATTATGTACGTCAACCTGCGCTCCCGGTATCATTCGTTCTATTATTCGTCTTATCTTATCTCCTTGCATAGGAGCTTGTACAGTCTTTACTGGCACGACTACTGTTTGTTCTCCAAATGTGTAGATCTCGTACTCAAGCTCATCGGTCAAGACGTCACGTACCTCGACAACTGGACGGGCCAGCTCAGCTTCTCGAAGGCCTGTAGGAAGCTTTACAGTCATTCTTAAACCATAAACCTTGTGGATAGTACCTTTATCGATAAATATTACTGTGTCGATTATGCTTGGGAGCATACCTATGTCTACTCTTCGTATAAAGCGTTGAATAGCATCAATGGGCGAGGTTGCGTGGACAACTCCTATCATGCCTATTCCCGCAAGTCTAAGGTCTATGTATAGTTTGAAGTCCTCGTCTGTACGTAGTTCATCAAATACTGTGTAGTCGGGTCTGCTTAGAAGGAGTATATCGTGAAGTTCGCCTAGCTGTGCAAAGCTCTTTGAGTATTGGGTTATTTGTGGCGGCAGCCTCATATCCCGTGGCGATTCTATGGTTTTTACGACCTTACCCTTGGATGCATAGTACTCAGCTAGTGCCTGTGCAAACGTTGTTTTACCCATACCTGGTGCGCCTGCTATTAATATGCCCTCCGCTTTTGACTCAAGTCTATGGAGTAATTTTGCTGGTAGCTTATAGTCCTCGAGTCGTAGCTTCTTAACAGGCCTTACAGCTGTTATTTCCCAGCCTTCACTTAGAGGAGGCCTCGTTATAACTATCCTAAAACTCCCTAGCTGTATGATAGTAGAGCCTTCTCTATCTATCTCAATGAATCCATCTTGTCGTCTTCTTGCTGCCTCTACGATTTCTCTTGCAATTTCCTCTACCTGCTCCCTGCTTAGTGGCGAAGATGTAAGTTCAACTAGAACCCAGTTACCAGGTGTACCTTTCTTTGCAACTATTGGTGCACCTTCCTTAATATGAATGCTCATAGTGTTCTCGTCAAATAGTTTCTCTATGCGTAGTTGCTCTAGACTAGTTACCCTTGGAGGAATATAGATGACACTCATTCCCATTGCCTCGGCTACCAGGGCTTGCACTCTATCAGAAGTTATCAGTGTAGCTCCGACTTCGTAGGCGTAGTCGCGTATTAAGGCGTCTATGGCACCACTCTTTGCGAATCGTATCTCGCTAGGCGACGGGCGGGCGCCCGCTATCTCAAGCTCTATTATACCTTGGCGCGCAAGTTCGCGGAGCTTCTTTACTTCTTCGAGTCCCGCGTAGCCAGTGGCTCTGCCTTGGTTAGCTTGGTTCTCTAGCTCAGACAACACTGCTCTATGTATTATTATCTTACCGTTTATTCTACCTTCCTCTACAAGCCTGGAGACTATTCCCTCTATTAAGACACTTGTATCAGGTACATAGATTGGCGTAACGGCCTCATTTACTATACTCACGGCGCTACTACATCCCCCATTAATTCCTCGGAGCTAAGCGTGTGTTCTTTTTTGCTTTTCCGCCAATATGTTGAATACCTTCGCCCAGCCCTCACCTCGCCATAGGCTGCAATCACTAGACACATACACGGGGTAAGGCTTTGCCACAGGTAAGACTACAGGTAGAGAAACTAGCCTCAACGCTTGTGGCACTAGGGCTCGTCTATGTATCCGTTGACCAATTAGCAAGACTCTTAGGAGTATCAACAAAGACTGCTGGCCGCATATTAGCAGAGATGAAGAGAAGAGGACTTGTAGAAAGGTGGAGCAAGAGGACATATAAGCTCCTCATCACGGAGCTTGTGCCTGGTGAAAAAGAGCCGTGGCAAAGCCTCGCAAACTAATATTGGTCACAGCACCGCATCATCCTCAACATAAGCTCTGGATACAACTACTCGAAGAAGTAGCCAATGAGAAAGGTCTTGATAAAGAGATTAGAATAGAAGACTATGTACTTCTAGTTGAGCACGGTGACACGGATGACCTGGGCATGGCGTGGCTTCCACAGTTATTGGTAGAACTAGATAATGGTGAAATAAAACTCCTCCTATCCAGGATGCCCCTTGATGAAAACCTGCAACCAAGCCTAGAGTTGGCAAAAAAGGAAGTACTGAAAAAGCTCGAGGAAATACAGTAAAGGACCATGATGTACTTTTCCCATAATAATTTACTGGGTGTATAGTATCGTATGACTGTACTCGTCCCCTTTGTGCCTACACCATTACCTGTTGCACGTAAGATGCTAGAGCTGGTCAATGCTAGCAACGATGATATAGTTTATGATTTGGGCTGTGGCGATGGACGAATACCGATTATAGCTGTTCGAGAGTTTGGTGTCCGTAAAGCTGTATGCATAGAGGTTAGGGAGGAACTGGCCAAAAAAGCTAAGGAGAGCATTAGAGCATTAAATCTTGAAAATAAAGTAATAGTTATTAACAACGATATGTTTAATATAAATATTAGTGAGGCTACCATAGTTACACTTTTCCTGCTAACAAGTGTAAACGATGCGCTTGCAGAAAAATTCAAAACAGAGCTAAAGGAGGGGGCGCGAATAGTTTCTCATGAGTTCAGAATAACTAAATGGAAGCCAATAATCTTTTCAACGATAAATGATGGTAGAGTTTCGCACAACATATACGTCTATATTAGAGGATTTTCCGACTCAACAAATGAAACTTAAAATTTAAAAATAGCCCAATAGAAGCCTCTATATCATGGTGATTGATGATAAAAGTAGTAGTGCTACGTTCAGACGAAGGGAAAATTACCCACAAGGATATAGTAGAAAAACCTTACAACGAAGTAGCAAAGAATATAACCAAGAAAGCTCTCGAAGAATGGAATCCCGAGAACAGCGACTTTACCGCTATACGAACAAAGTTTGAAATCAGATACAAGCTGCCTATAAACCCTGAACTATATGACACCCTCCAAGAACTTAACCTAGAAATGTTTAGGGAAGGTAACGAACTTGTGGTAAATATACCTGTACTCACAATAAGTTTTGACAATGCATGGCTAGGAGACTCCTATCTAGATAGACGTATGTACATAATAGCACCATACATAGATAATGAAGAAGTAAAGCAGCTTGAGGATTACCTTGTAGACGCTACTAAGGAGCCGAAGAAAATACAACAAGAAAGTGAAGAGTTAGCATTAGGAGAAGAGGAGCTAAGAAGACTTGAAGAAGGATTAGAGGAGCTAGAAGAGCAAAAACCGAAGAAGAGCCGAAAGAGGCGAAAGAAGAGCAAATAACTAACATATTATGATAAGATAGCTACCTGGCTCTTGGTGCAAAAAACGCTTCAAGCCTTGAGGCACCGATTATTTCATCCCAACCCATATTTATAGCCGACAGAAGCTGCTCAAACACGCTCTTCATACTATCAATGTACTTCTCAACATCAATCTCTGTTAATCGGGCTAGTTGTACTGGCTTCACTCCTTCCTTTCCTTTAACTTTAACAAAAGAGATAATATCACCTGGTAGAACCTGGACACCTACTTGAAGAAGCTGGCGAGCAGCCTTAACATGTTGAGGAGTATTCTTCGTATACTCATTCACATGTTTATTGAGGGCCATCTTAATAGCGAGTTCATCTAAGTTATATTCCAGATCGCGAAGACCTCTGTACATTAGCCTTAGTCTTTCCCTAATATAGTTACGTACCTTAATGAACTCCTCAGCAGAACGCACTGAGCTTATTACTTTTATTACTTCGGCAAATTCCTTTTTAAGGAATTCAGGAGTATTCCGCTTCTTTGCGACAAGGCCTTTAACATCAACACTACCATCCTCGTAAACACCTATATAGTTCTTCTTCAACCCACTAAATGTTACAAATCTATAAACTTTATCGACATCAAGATCGAGCCCGAAATTCTCTTCCACGTAGTTCTGAAGTTCTTTTAAGCTATTTTTATCAGGGTTCCATAGAAATAAGGAATCAGTATCGCCGTACAATACGCGAAGACCTAGCTCTGAGGCTTTCTCTAATGTCTGCTTAATTGTGTAACGCCCTATGGCGGTAACGCTCTCAGCCACCGGAGGCGCATATAAAGGAAACGAGGTTGCCCCAAAGACTCCGTAGCTGGCGTTTATGTATACCTTCATAGCAGCTTGGACAGTATTGTACCATTCTCGTTTTTCCTTAGGAAGCTCCTTTGATTTAGCTTTCTTTTTATATATCTTTACGCGGTAGTCTCTTAGCAAACCCACTATTTGGGATGTTAATCCACGTATACTCATACATACTTTATGTCCAACTCCTGGAACCTCAACTAGCTTTGAACCTGGACAGTAAACTGGATTTACTGTCTCATAGCTTAAATTCCATTGTTTAATGATGCTTGGGTATAGACTTGCAAAGTCTAACACGACAACATTAAAGAACACTCCACTGGCGGGATCAAGGACTATTGCTCCCTGATACTTCTTACCCTTAATAATAGCCTCCGATTTAGTTCCACCCTTTAGTTTTATTATTTCTTCTCGCGTTGGTATAAGGTAACCTCTCCTTCGGTGTTCCCAGTAAAATAGGCTCTTAATCCACGCTGATACTTGGCTACGAGTTACATCCTCAATAGGGAGTTTCGATATTCGCATAAGTAGGATTATTAATGTCCATACTAGGTTGTTGTTAAAGTTAGTTAATTTAAGTGTGAGGTAAGCGTCTCGAGCATTATAACGTATTAGCTCAAGCATAGAGAGGTCACTTATAGATGACTCTACTTCGACTTTGTGCTCACCGAGCAATGCAGAGGCTATAGCATCAAGTGTGAACTCTTTGTAAGCGTTGCCAAATGCATATGCTTGTATAGCCTTTATATTGAAAAACTGGTATAAATCAATATGTACACCATATTTTAGCGAAACATAGTTCTTAGTTATACGGAATGGCATGTGATCCTTATCTATGCCGAGACGAAGAGCACGCATATATAGGTAGGGAAAGTCGAAGTGATCACCGTTAAAGCTTATAACTATAGGATAGTTAGATAATATACGAAACGTCTCAAGAATTAACGACCTTTCATCATCAAATATTTCTATGTGAAGCTTATCTGGTAATTTATCTCTTAAAACTCCTGGTTGAAGACCAGGACGCGCAAGAACAAATACAGCTTGACCACCGTTTTCAAAAGCGAATGCTACGCTAATAATAGGATACGCGGCCGTCTTAGGATCAGGCACCCTACCCTTGAAGGGAGTGAATACTTCGATATCAACTGCGACTCGGCGAGGCTTGGGTGGAGGTGCCTCAAATATAGGTAACCACTTTACCGCCAGTTCTATAGTCTCTTTATCTTCATCTCTAAAGACTTCTCTTATCTTGCTATCCTCGATGATTACATCGCCAGCTTGCTCGAGACGATCATTGAAGACTCTATACTTCATTCCAGGTATTAATCTGTAATCATATATGTAATTATGATGGAACTTTATGTTTGCTTCCCATGCACGCGGAACCTTGTCTCTTAGTACTCTTACAACATCCGGGGTCTTTACAACTATCTTGGTAACTCTCTTCTTTTGCCAACGTAAGAGGTCAAATTTCTCTACTATTTCAACATGTTCAAACCCTTTATGCCTAACCACTTCAGGTATTTCACGTAGCTTATCGGGAGGTATGTCGGTTAAGAAATAGGGCTTATACCCGGTCTTATCGTGATACAAGATTATTTCTCCCGTTGAATCATCGTAGAGTTTAGCAACAGCAACTTCTTGACCCCCATCATAGAATGTTTGCAGAAGAAATCCTTCATCTCCATTCTCTGCCTCTTTTGGAAATCTCACCAGCGGCTTATCCCCTAGTTTTTCAAGCTCCTTGACACCTTCTCCCTGGAGCGACTTAAGTGAAGCAGCAGTCTTAGCTATCTTATTCTCTATTTGATTTCCTTTCTCAATCTCCATACGTGCTAACTCTTTTTTAATCTTAGCATCTCTTTCCGCATTTATTCTAGTACTAGTGGCATTCTGCGAAGAAATAATAGTTTTCCTCCTTAACTCTTTTAATAACTCTTCGAAATACTCCTCCCTCTGCCTTAGAGTCGCATCTATTGTGTCACTACTCCTATCTATATTCTTGTCCTCGGAGCTGAGGTGCTCCTCATTAACACTAGTACCCTCGGAGTTCTTCAAATTCTTTAGGTAAAATAAGAGGCTCCTCGTACCATCGCTTGGTTTTTTCCGCCTCTTAGCAGGCATGTACCGGAGACACCCGTACTCCATAATATCTCTATGTAACACCGTATAAGAGCACTTGGACATTAACCCATGAAGCGGGATTCAAACAAGGCTTTTAAAGGCAAAAAGGAGATAGAAAACTATGAACACGGGCCAAAGAGGGCCCGTAGTCTAGCCAGGATAGGACGCCGGCCTGCGGAGCCGGTAGTCCGGGGTTCAAATCCCCGCGGGCCCGCCATTTACATAAATTACTTCAGCAGAATTTTACATAGTGTAGCCTCAGAACTATTGCCGGGGCTCTGTTCTCACAAATGATCTCTATTCGTGGCGAAGGCCATGTTATCAATACCGGATTGGTGTGGTAGGCCAACTAACCAGGTATTGCCTAATGACCTTGTCATAAACGAGGAAAAAGACCTTATCTCAGTAGTAGTCAGGAAGATAGTAGGCAATGAGTATCTAGTTATACCAAAGTATAGAGCATCGCATAGAGGGCCATGGAGTATAGAGTACCTTGGATCATTACATCGTCTTATAGAATTATATGCGCCGAAGGCAGTAAGGAGTACATTAACTTACGCTACGGTAGAGCATAGCCCTCACTATGGAGTGCCGATACCAGTAGAGATTGTGTCTAGTAATATGACTCACATATATCTTTGCTCCGGCAGCAATATAGACCCGGCAAGAGACATGAGCAAATTAGACAAATATAGTAACTACAAGTGGTCAAATACTATTAGCTATTTAATCGAAAAGATGGGCTTATTAGAAATAAATACGCTAAATGAGTGCATCTGGCCTACAGGCTCTTTACTGCTAGGCTCCTTTAGAGAGTTCTCTGATATCGATGTAGTTTTCCGCATAGATACTCCTAGCTGCTATAAAAAAGCTATAGAGTTTATAGAAAAATTCTACACGACTTCGCCTAACAAGCTACAATCAGCACTAACACCTAAACACATAGCACAAGAAGCAGAATGGCGGGACATAAGCACTGAGATCTTAGGGAGAGCGCTGCGAAAATGGCAACGAATGCGCATAGGTAAAACCGATATAAGTATATCGCTTGTAAATGTTAGCTCACGGCTAAAACCCGAGACGAGAATATTTACTCTAGCTAATAAATCTGTGAGAAAGGAAGTATACATTGAACCGTATCAGATAAGTGCCGCTGATTATCCCAGCTTAGTTGAAACGAATGAGGAGCACATAGTCTCTTATGATGGCATATATACTCCCTTGTTATTTGAAGGAGGCAAAGTAGTTGTACAAGGTATTAAGATGAAGATAATTCTAGGAGGAGAAACCCTAGACGCTATAGTAGTAGGTGTTGCAGAGTCTAAAACATTTATGTACAAAGAAATGTAGCAATATTAACTATGTCTTAGAGAAATGCTTGATGAAAATATATCATTATTCTACTAAATTATCTATATAATTAAACTATTTCTTTAGAGACCTACTCAGTATTTCATAAGCCTTACCGATAGCAGCCTTGCGCTCCTCCTCGCTCTGGCTCGCCAGCGCCTCAACCACTGCACCAAAGAGTTTATAAAGGTTAATTATCTCGTCCCTAAGAAACTCAACCTTTTCCTCTAGATCAGTAATACGTGTGTTCATGACATCCATTAACACATCAATGGTATGGAGAATCTCATCGAGACCCTCTACATGCTCGTGATGGTGGTGATGGTGATCATGATGTATCTCTTCTACTTCTTCCACTACTTTTTGTAAATCCTCCTCTTTCTTAGGCAGCGTCATTCTCATTCGCTTACCCATATTAATCACCCCTAT